>DATAMU010000035.1:0-2141 GCA_036266605.1 Candidatus Acidiferrum sp.
TATCGGAAAGATTGTGGATTTTTGGGGGGTGGGAGAGCGCGCGGGATCGCGATTGGGATCGGAAAACAGCCGGCGAGACGCCGGCGCTACCAGGGCGGATCGATTGTGGTTGAAGTTGACGTCGGGCGGAGCGAGCCCCGCCCCTACAAAGACAAGATCAGAGGTCGAGGGGGCCGGTGGAGGGGGCGGGGACTGGTGCGGGCTCGCTGAGCAGGCTTTCGAGGTCGAGGCGGCGGGTGTACATGGCGAGATTGCCTTTGACGTCGTGGGGCCAGAAATCGCGGGGGCGATCCCAGTAAAGTTCGACGCCGTTGTCATCGGGGTCGCGGAGATAGATGGCTTCGCTGACGCCGTGATCGGCGGCGCCTTCGAGCGGGATCTTTGCGGCGAGGACGCGGCGGAGTGCGGCGGCGAGTTCGGGGCGCGTCGGATAGACGATGGCGGTGTGGTAGAGGCCGGTTGCACCGGATGGTGGAGGATCGCCGCCGAGGCTTTCCCACGTGTTGAGGCCAATGTGATGGTGGTAGCCGCCGGCGGAGAGGAAGGCAGCGGAGTCGCCCATGCGCTGCATGATTTGCAAGCCGAGTGTGCCGGAGTAGAAGGCGATGGAGCGTTCGAGGTTGGAGACTTTGAGGTGGACGTGGCCGATGCGCACGCCGGGATGAGCGACGTAGGGCTTGGCGGATTGATCGTTGTTCGGGGACGAACTCATGCGAATCGATCCTTATAGTTCGGTGTTACGGGGCCGGCGCGGGCGTCGCTGTTCGCGGGCGCGCTGTGGGAGCGGACTTCGCTGCGACTGCCAAAGCTTCCGAGAGAATGTGGCCGTCGCGTGCGGCTAGTGTAACGCCGGTGAGAGCGGCGAGAGTGGGCGCGATATCAGCGGGAGTGACTTCGCGGAAATATTCGCCAGGCTGGATGCCGAAGCCCATCAAGAGAACGGGAACATGCTGATCGTAATTGTAGGGGCCGCCGTGGCCGGTGCCAGTGGCGTGCGGATTTGCAGGTTTCGTTCCCTCGACAAGCCAGTAGGGTTTTGGAACGAAGTAAAGGTCACCGCTACGGCCGGCGAGAAAACTGGTCCTGACAGCGGCGCGGATGCGGTCTTGGGAGAGCGGGGAGTTTTGTATGTCGTCGGGCCAGTAGACACCGCCGACTCCGGGAACGGACATCGCGGCGTCGGTGACGGCTTGCATGGCACCGGCGGTGTCGCGGATGCGTTCGGCGACGCCGGGGGAGAAATAGAGATCGCCGCTCGTGACTTTTGCGATTGGGTAGGTCTTGGGGTCTGCGTCAGCGGACTTGGGGAAATTGAACGGTTCGAGAGCTTTTGCGATTTTGTCTTTCAGGGCAGATGCGTCGAGAAATCCGGTATCGACACCGGTTTTTGCGAAGTCTTCCGGGACTGGCGTTGCGCCGTGATCGGCGCTGAGGGCGACGACATATTTGCCGCGGCCGACTTTGCGATCGAGATGAGCAAAAAGTTCAGCGAGATTTTTGTCGAGCGTAATGAGGATGTCCTGGATTTCGCGGCTGCGCGGGCCGAAGTGATGGCCAACGTAGTCGATGGATGAGTAGCTGACGCCGAGGAAATCGGTGGCGCCGCTCTTGCCGAGGCCGAGGGAATCGACGGCGGTTTCGGCGAGATGGGTGAGGTAGTCGTCGGCGTAGGGGCTGGTGGCCCATTGGTCGTAGTAGGTGTTGTCGGGCTCAGGTGAGTCACCTTTGCCGCGAAGTGCGTGGGGGAAAGTGAGATCCCATCCGGCGGGAGGCTCGGCGCCGGTAGCTTTTTCGTCGTAAAGATATTCGCTTTCGGGGAGGGCGAGCTTCCAGGTCTTGCCGTAGTCTTCCTTGATGGGATGCGCTTTGGCGTAAGTCTCGATGAAGGGCATGGTGCCGTAGGCGCTGGAGGTGACCAAGCCGTTGCCGTCAACCCATGTGGCGGCATCGCCTTTGTGGCCGGCCATGGTGATTGCCGCGCGCGCTTTCAGGGAGAACGTAACGACGCGGGTGGCGCCGCCGGTTTGGAATTTTAGTTCTTCGGCAAAGGACGGCATGAGCATGCGAACGGCACTGTCGCCCGGAGTTGTGGGAACGGCGCCTGCATAGCCTAGATTTTTGACGCTGGCGTCGGCAGTGCA
>DATAMU010000036.1:0-1963 GCA_036266605.1 Candidatus Acidiferrum sp.
ACACGAAGATCGAAAACGCAGATCGCGGGGAGGCGCATCGCGGCCATGCCGATGTAGTGCATCGCGGAAATGCCGGTGCCCATGACGAGACTGGAGGCGATGACCGGACCTGTGCGGAGAGCAGAACGACTGACGAAGAGAAGCGCGACAGCCGAGGCGAGAACGGCAGCAAGGAGCGAGAGAAGAACTGTGGGGAGATCGTAGAGGACGCGCACGGGCAGTGTCAGAGCCAACATGCCGACGTAGTGCATCGACCAGATGCCAAGACCCATGGCGAAGGCGCCGGTGCCGATCCAGATGAAGCGGACGCGCCCTTCGGAGGCGGACGTGCGGCCGGCGAGGTCGAGCGCCGCGTAGGAGGCGAGGATGGCGATGGCTATGGAGAGGAGAACGAGGGAAGGAGAGTAGTTGTGTTGGAGCGTTGCGGCGCCGGCGTTTGCGGCGGTGTGATCCATGGCGTGTAACCATGCGTGGAATGCGCGAAGGCGTGGATGGCTCAGGATCACGGCCGAGAACAGCGAATAGGCGCAGGAGTGCGCGGACGCGGCGGCTGGCAGAATGCTGCCGAAGCCGGCTCGCCATGCAGACGCAAGAATGCGCAAGGCGATGATGGTCGTCACACCAACGAAGGGGATGCTGCCGGAAGAGAGGAAATGCGGGTTCCGGAGCTCAAGATTAGTTTAGCGGTTTGTAGGGACGGGTCAATCGGCGGGACCGGTGACTTTCCGGGGTTGCAACGTCGACAGTTGCAATCAGGGATTGACGCGCATTCGAGAGGCGACTGGCCGTCGGGTGCTTGTGGCATTCTTTTAGTGGAGGCGGGCGCGCGTGAAAATTTTGGTGACAGGCAGCAGCGGACTCATCGGTTCAGAGGCGGTCACCCATTTCGATGCGCAGGGACACGATGTCGTCGGCGCGGACAACAATATGCGGCGTGTGTTTTTTGGAGCGGCGGGCGACACGCTGTGGAATCTGGAGCGGCTGAAGAAATCGACGAAACGATTTCAGCACGCAGCGCTGGATATTCGCGATCGCGCGGGGATCGATGAGCTGTTCAGAGCGCACAAATTCGATTTGATCGTGCATTGTGCGGCGCAGCCTTCACATGACAAGGCTCGAGATATTCCGCTGCTGGATTTTGAAGTGAATGCGCTGGGGACAATTAATTTGCTGGAGGCGACGCGACAGCGTTGTCCCGAAGCGGTCTTCGTGTTGTTCAGCACGAACAAGGTTTACGGCGATGCGCCAAACGAGATTCCGATGAAGGAGCTCGCGACGCGCTGGGAGTACGCGCGGCCGGAGGATTACGACGGAGTCGATGAGACCTGCCGGATCGATCGGACGCTGCACTCGTTGTTTGGCGCATCGAAAGCGGCGGCGGACCTGGTGGCGCAGGAATATGGGCGTTATTTCGGGATGAAGGTAGGCGTGTTTCGCGGGGGTTGTTTGACGGGTCCGTCGCATTCGGGCGTGGAGCTGCACGGATTTTTGTCATATCTGGTGAAGATGGGTGTGACCGGCGGGAAATACTCGGTGTTTGGGTACAAGGGCAAGCAGGTTCGCGACAACATTCACAGCTATGACGTGGTGCGAGCGATCGAAGAGTTTGCGGCGGCGCCGCGGCCGGGCGAGGTCTACAACCTGGGCGGTGGACGCGAGAACAGCATCTCGATGCTGGAAGCGATTGCGAAGATTGAAGCGCTGACGGGGCGGAAGATGGACTGGAAGTACGTCGATGAAAATCGCAAGGGCGATCACATCTGTTACATCTCGAACCTGTCGAAACTGAAGCAGCACTATCCGCACTGGAGCATCACGCGGGGGATCGATTCGATATTGGAAGAGATGACTTTGGCGGCGCGGGCTACGTCGGGAGTGAAGTAGAAGCCCGGCCCGTTTTTTGACCGCACGAAACCCCTCGGAACCACCCTATTTGCCGCCTAAACCCCCGGGCCGACACCTC
>DATAMU010000037.1:0-6344 GCA_036266605.1 Candidatus Acidiferrum sp.
AACGCTACCTTGGTTCACGCGTGAGTCAACGAATCGATCGTTAGAATTTTCCGTGTAGGGGCACAGCATCGCTGTGCCCCATGTCCGCAAGACCGATCCGTTCAGGCCCTCAACCAATCCGCGATCACTACGACGAAGGAAAACCCATGATCACACTCTGCATCTGCTACACAATCGACCTGCACAAGACCGCCGACTTCGAGCAGTACGCCCGCCGCTGGCCCGAGCCCATCAAACGCTGCGGCGGAGATCTGATCGGCTATTTCCTGCCGACAAAATTCGCAGGCCCAACGAACGTAGCCTACGCGTTAATCCGCTTCCCCAATCTCACCGCCTACGAAAAATACCGTGAAGCCCTCGGCAAAGATCCCGACGCCATCGCCAACGTAGCCGCCGCCGATGCCTCCCGCTGCATCCTCGTCGAAGACCGCAGCTTCCTCCAAAAAGTCCCCGAGTAAATTCTCTACGGATTGCTCTGACCGTTGGGAGGGCACCGATTCACCCAACGGACTGCGACGGCACCCGCCTCAGCTGAGCGGTTGGGAGGGCATGGCTTCAGCCGTGCCGAACCGTGGGAAGGCGAGAGGGGCTTTAGCCCCTGAGGTCCCAGCCAAAAGCCGTGCGCTCGCGATGCGATTGCCCTACTGCTGGCGCTGATTGTCGGTGCGCTCGCCGAGCTTTACCGGAATGTCCATTTTTTTGCCGGCGCGATATACGGTCACGGTGACGGTGTCTCCAGGGCGTTTGCGATTCAAGACGACGCTCAGGTCCATCGTGTTGGCGATCTTGTTGCCATCGATGGCCACGATGACATCACCGCCGATTGCGATGCGCTGCATCCCGGCCAGTACCACGCGGTCTCCACCGCGGACTCCTGCGGTCGCCGCAGGTCCGCCCTTGGCGGCGCTCTCGACCAGCAGTCCTTCGTCCACCGGGAGGTCCAGCGCTTGCGCCAGCGATCCACCGACCGGGATTGTCTGCACTCCGATGAACGCGAGGTGGACGCGGCCTTCGTTGATTAGGTCGGTAGCGATGCGCTTCGCTGTGTTTATGGGAATCGCAAAGCCGATGCCGGCGGTCGTTCCTGACGGCGTGTAGATCGCGGAATTGATTCCGATCACTTCGCCGTGCGAATTGATGAGTGGCCCACCGGAATTGCCGCGATTGATCGCCGCATCGGTCTGAATCGCTTCGTCGATCAGTGTGGTTTGACTCGTCTGCACCGTGCGTCCGAGCGCGCTCACCACGCCGGTCGTCAGCGTGCTCTGAAATCCAAACGGATTGCCGATCGCCAAGACCTTTTGTCCCACCTGCAATTTCGATGAATCGCCCAAGGGCAACGCATTGATATGCTTTCCCTTAGGATCGATCTTCACGAGTGCTACGTCGTTGCGCTGATCCGCCCCAATAAATTTTCCCGGATAGCGCGTTTGATCGCCAAGCACGACTTCAATCGACTGCGCTTCTTGCACCACGTGAAAGTTCGTCAGGATGTATCCGCGCTCGTCGATTACAAATCCCGAGCCGGCGCCTTCCACCGGTACCGGATCCATGAAAAAGTCGTACTCCGTTGCTTTCGTCAAAATGTTTGCCACTGCCGGCGACGCTGCACGATAGACCTTCACGTTGATGCCTTCGTCGTCGGTCAGGAGCGCGTCGCGCTGAGCCAGGCTCGCGGCTGTCTCCTTTGCCGTGCCGGACGATGAGCTTGCGCCGCTCGGCTCCGAATTCCGCTCCGCACTCCGGTCGCCGGGCGTCGCTGTGTTCGGCCGCACCGCTTCGACATTTGTCGGCTCATGTTGCCCGTAGCGGGCCCCGGCCCAATACGCAGCCGCTACGATGATCGTTCCCGCCAGCACCAGTCGGACAAAGCCGGGTAAATTTCGCGCGCTCATGAAAATGATCCTTCCTGATCGAAGCCGAACCTCACAAAACCGAAGAAAGCCAAATCAAACTCTCCCAAGTATAGGCGATTTAGATGCCACCACAGCCGCCGCTCCGCCTGCCTTCTCCGCGTTCGTCTGCGCACACTTTATGTCTCTGCGTTATCAGTTTCATCCTCGATTCGAACCCCAAATCACCCAATTCGAGCTACTAAAGTAACTATTGACAAAGAGTTACCGAAATGTTATACTCCGCTGCGCGGAGAGAGAAAGTAGGCCTATGCCCCTCACCGCTCTGTTTCCGCCCGCATTTTTTCGAAGTAGCCCCTCCCGCAAGTCATTTCTTTTCAACCGGTCACACACACTCGTTTTCTCACATTTTTGCAACTCACTCATTCCAAGAAGTTTGCTCACTCTTTGGAAAAACAAGGGGGTATACCCCACATCGTCCCAAAATGGAACGCACGATAACCGTGCTCTACCAGGGCAAACGGAGTGTGGCGCGGAGGCCGCCCATCGGCGAATCGTCGAGCGCGATTGTTCCCCCGTAGAGGTCGGCGAGGTCGCGGACGATGGCCAAGCCGAGGCCGGAACCGGGGGCGGATTCGTCGGCGCGGATGCCGCGCTGCAGCACTTGGTCGCGCATGGAAGCGGGCAAGCCGGGACCGTCGTCGTCGACTGTGATGAGTACCGCGTCGTTTTCTTGGGCGGATTCGATTTTGACGCGGGACTTCGCCCATTTGCAGGCGTTGTCCAGCAGATTCCCAAGCATTTCTTCCAAGTTTTCGCGCTGGCCGCGGATGGAGTGCTCGGATGCAACCTTCACCTCGATCGCAACTCCACGATCGGCGTAGATTCGCAGGAGAGTTCGCGTCAGTCCTTGCACAGATGGAAGCAAGGGGCACGAAGCGCTCGGCACGCTACTTGGAGCGGTGGCGCGCGCTTGAGCCAAGTGGTAGTCGATCTGACGTCTCATGCGCTCGACTTGATGGTTGAGCGCGACCGCTGTCTCGTGCTGGCCATTCGCTTCCGCGCGATCGGCTTCCTGGCGCAGCACGGCGAGAGGCGTTTTCAGCCCGTGCGCGAGGTCGCCCGCTTTTGCCAACGCGCGGCGCACGACCTGTTCGCGATGCTCGAGCAACGCGTTGAGGTCGTTCACCAGCGGCTGAACTTCACTTGGGTAGGTTCCTTCGATCCGGAGTTTAGAACCGTCGCGCAGGCTGAGCATTTGGTGTCGCAGACGGTTGAAGGGAGAGAGTCCAGCGCGAAATTGCCATGCGCCCGCCACGATAAATACGAGAGAAAAGAACATCGTGAGCTCTAACCATCGAAAGGTCATGAAGTGCGTCTGGCCGTGAATCGCGAGAAACCCGAAATGCAAAATTGGAATCAGCCCAAGCGTCCAGAGAGCGGTGCCGAGGAGGACGCGCCAACGAAAGGAGTGGCGCCAGTTCATGGAAGAACCTTCATGCGGTAACCGAGATTGCGGACGGTTTCGATGAATCCGGGACCGAGCTTTCTGCGGAGGCGTGCGATGAAGACTTCCACGGTATTCGAGTCGCGATCGAAGCCCTGGGAATAAATGTGTTCGGTGAGTTCACTTTGCGAGACGACGCGGCGGTTGTGGTGCATGAGGTAGGAGAGGACACGGAATTCGTGACTGGTCAAATTTGCCTCGACGCCTTCGACCGCCACTTTTCCAGAGCGCGGATCGAGAACGAGCGGGCCGCAGCGAAGTTCCGGGTTGACCTGGCCGCTCGCGCGGCGGATGAGCGCGCGCAGGCGCGCCAGTAGCTCCTCGATGCGGAAGGGCTTGGTCATGTAGTCGTCGGCGCCGCCGTCGATGCCTTGGACTTTTTCGTGCCAACTGCCGCGCGCGGTCAGCACCAACACCGGCATCGCCTGCCCCGCTTCGCGCCAGCGGCGCAGCAACGTCAAGCCATCCACTTTCGGCAGCCCCAAATCGAGAACAGCGGCGTCGTAGCGTTCGTCGTTTGCAAGAATGTCGGCGTGTTCGCCGTCGGCCGCGTGATCGACGGCGTAGCCCGCGCGGCGCAAGGCTGCGGTGAGCTGCTTGGCGAGCGACGATTCGTCTTCGGCGACCAGCACGCGCAAGGTGGCGGCTCCTTCCTTCCAGAAGACAGGAACGAATCTGAACGCCACCTGAACGGCGCATTCAGGGACCGTTCAGTGGGCACTCCGTATGGTACGGGCGTGATGTTCGAGGCGGAGCAGACCAACTATACGCGGGTGAGTCGCGCAGCGCTCTCGATCACGTTTTGTGAAATCGCGAAAGAGCGGAGGAGAACGATATGAAAACAGCAAGTAAGGTGGCGATGATCTCGATTGCCGCGGTGCTGGCAACGGGCGCTGCCGCGATGGCGGTGGCGAAACATTTGCACGGCGGACAGGGGCATGCGGGGCATGGCCACTCGGCAGACATGATGGCGGCTCACGCTCCGGTTTCGACGACCAGCTACGCCGAATTGAAAAACACGGTGGCGGAATTGGATCGAGCGAAACAGGCCACGGAAAAATATCAAGATGTGCGCGTCGCTCAGGCGGATGGATACCAAATCCTCGGAGCAGAATTCCCCGGGATGGGCGCGCATTTTGTTTTGAGTCTGGAGCCGAAGGGATTTGACCTCGAGAAACCGCCGATTTTGCTCTATCACAAGAGCACGGATGCGCCGGGTGGATATATGCTCGCCGGTGTCGGCTATTTTTACGACGCGCCGGAAGGACCGGATGGACAGCCGGTGAATCCACCGTTTCCGAAATCGTTGGCACACTGGCACAAGCACGACAATATTTGCATGTTGCCCGGGCTGGACAATCCGCATGCGCTGAGCGAGAGCGAGTGCCGCGAGAGGGGTGGCAAATTTGTCGCGAAGACGCCGTGGTTGGTGCACGTGTGGCTCTGGAAAGACAATCCGAATGGCGTGTTCACGCCGGATAACCCGGCTTTGCACTGATTTGGCGGCCGCATCGTGGCACGGGGCCTCCGCATCGGATAGTGTGAGTAAAGAGGAGAGCCCCGATGTCCGTTGTTCGTGAATGCCGCGCTTGCGGCCAGAAGAATCGAGTGCCGTCGAAGTTTTTAGCCAGCACCGGGAAGTGTGGCGCGTGCAAAGCCGATCTGCCGGCGGTTGCGGAGCCCTTGGCAGTGGATGAAGCGATGTTCGACGACATCGTTCAGAATTCGAAGGTGCCGGTGCTGGTCGATTTCTGGGCGGCGTGGTGCGGGCCGTGCAGGATGGCGGCGCCGGAAGTCGCGAAGACGGCGGCGAATATGGCGGGGAAAGCGGTGGTGTTGAAGGTGGATACGGAGGCGCATCCGCAGCTTTCGGAGCGATTTCAGATTCGCGGGATTCCGAATTTTGTGGTGATGGCCGGCGGGAAGATGGTGATGCAACAGGCTGGTCTGGTAGGGCATGAGGTGATGGAGGAGTGGTTGCGAAGCAGCAGCGTACGCGTGTGATATTCTCGCGTTGTCCCGGCGACAACCACCAATCGGAGAGTGACCGAGAATGACCGCGCGGATTTTGGACGGCACAAAAATTCGGGATCTCGTTTTTGCGGACTTGAGCGGCGAGATTCGAGAGTTGGGTGCGGCGGGCATCAAGCCGGGGCTGGCGGCTGTGCTCGTTGGTGAGAATCCGGCGTCGCAGCTTTATGTGAAATCGAAGATTGCGGCTTGTGAACATCTGGGCATGGCGAGCTGGCTGCATACTCCGCCTGCGTCGGTCACGACTGCGGAGATGCTGGAGCTTGTGGCGAAGCTGAATGCGGACGATGCGGTCGATGGGATTTTGATTCAGTTGCCGCTGCCGAAGCAGGTCGATACAAAGGCGGTGCTGGAAGCGGTCGATCCGGCGAAAGATGTGGATGGATTTCATCCGGTGAGTTTGGGCGCGCTGGTGAGTGGCCGTCCGGGATTGGTGGCGTGCACGCCGGCGGGCTGCATGGAAATTTTGCGGCGCGGCGAGATCAAGATCGAAGGCGCGAATGCGGTCGTGTTGGGGCGGAGCGACATCGTCGGGAAACCGATGGCGCTGCTGCTCATGCATGCGAATGCGACGGTGACTATTTGCCACTCGAAGACGAAGGATTTGCCGGATGTTGTGCGACGCGCTGACATTGTTGTGGCGGCGATGGGAAAGGCTGGGTATGTTGCGGCGGATTGGATCAAGCCGGGTGCGACGGTGATTGATGTCGGGACGAATAAAGTGACCGACGCGGCGGAGGCGGAGCGGCTGGTGGGGAATTTTCCGGCGCGGCTGGCGAAGTTTCGGGAAAAGGGATCGGTGCTCGTCGGAGATGTGCATCCGGATGCGGTGAACGTTGCTGGGGCGCTGACGCCTGTGCCGGGTGGCGTCGGACCGATGACGATTACGATGTTGATGAGCAATACGGTCAAGGCGGCGCGTCTGCGCCGAGGCAAGACGTCCGGCCGCGGTG
>DATAMU010000038.1:0-4571 GCA_036266605.1 Candidatus Acidiferrum sp.
CCGCAGCCCGTCGTCGTCCTCTCCTACGAATTCTGGCAGCGCTACTACCTCGGCGATCCCAACGTCGTTGGCCGCACCATCCAGCTCGTCCACAAGCCATACCAGATCGTCGGGATCATGCCTCCTCGCTTCAAGTGGGCCGAAGCCCAACTCTATCTCCCGCTCAAGCTCACCGAGGATCCCCACATCTACGAGGGCGTTTCGTTGCGACTCAAGCCCGGCTTCACCGTCGCTCAAGCCACGGCCGAGCTTCAGCCGATCGTCGAGCGCTTCGCCAAAGACTCGCCGCAAAACTACCCCGAAAATTTCCGCATCAGCCTCCGCAGCATCATCGAACTCTACGCCCGTCCGCTCGGCACCACGCTTTACATCCTCCTCGGCGCCGTCGCCTCGCTGCTCCTCATCGGCTGCGGCAACGTCTCCATCCTGCTCCTCGCCCGCGGCACTGAGCGCCAGCACGAACTCGCCGTCCGCGCCGCCATCGGAGCCGACCGCTCCCGCATGATTCGCCAGCTTCTCACCGAATCCCTCGGCATCGCCCTCACCGGTGCCGCGCTCGGCATTCTCATCGCGTGGAAAAGCCTCCCGCTCATCGTCGCTCGGATGCCCCATCGCTTCCCCGCCGAATCCATCATCAAGGTCAACATTCCCGTCCTGCTCTTCTGCGTAGGCCTGGCGATCGTCACATCTGTCATCTTCGGCCTCTCGCCCGCTCTTCAACTGTCCCGCCCCGACGTCGCCCGCCTCATGCAAGGCAGCGGTCGCCGCGTCGCCGGCAGCGCCAGCGCCAAGCGCGCCCACAACGCGCTCATCGCCGCTCAAGTCGCGCTCACCATCCTCCTCCTCACCGTTGCCAGCGCCGCAGGCAAAGGCTTCATGCGCATCCTCAGCGCGCACCTCGGCTACGAGCCGCACAACGTCATGTCCGTCCCCATCCCCATTCACGAGAACACCTACAAAGACTGGCAAGCCCGCTCGCAATATTTCGAAACGATCCGCACCCGCATCGCCTCCATGCCCGAAGTTGTCGAAGCCGGCATCTCCACCAACGCCACGCCTCCTTCAAACGGCAACCACCAGCGCGTCGAAATCTTCGGCAAAGGCTCCGCCGAAAATCCCGAAGTCTCGCTCAACTACATCGACCAAAACTACTTCTCTGTCCTGCACATTCCCATGATCGAAGGCCGCCTTTGGGATCGCCCCGAAATTCTCCGCGCCGCGCATCTCGCCGTCATCAACCAAACCATGGCGCGCCAGCTCTGGCCCAACGGCAACGCCATCGGCCAACAACTCCGCATCCCCAATCTCAAAGATCAGCCGCCCTATTCCCCCGCCGCTCCCAATCCCGACGGCTGGCTCCAAATCATCGGCGTCGCCTCCGACGCGCTCAACGACGGCCTCCGCGATCCCATCAAGCCCGCCGTCTTCGTCCCCTACTCGCTGCAAATGCGCATGTTCACGCAAATTCTCGTCCGCACAAAAGTTCCGCCGCTCTCTATCCTCCACGACATCCGCGCGCAACTCATCCAGATCGATCGCGAACAACAAGTCATGACCGTCCGCGATCTCGAAAGCTGGATCAAAGAAGGAGACGACTACAGTCAGCAGCGTTTCATTGCCACTCTCTTCACCGTCTTCGCAGTTTTAGCTTTGGTTCTCGCCGCAGTAGGTCTCTACAGCGTCGTCTCGTACAGCGTCGCCACGCGCACCAACGAATTCGGCATTCGCCTCGCTCTCGGCGCAAAAGCCACCGACGTTTTCCGGCTCGTGCTCTCTTCCACCGCCGGCAGCGTCGGCACTGGCCTCGTCGTCGGCTTAGTCCTCAGCCTCGCCTTCAGCAAACTCGCCACCCGCTGGGTCAACGAAACCTCCCGCGACCCCATCATCCTCACCATCGTCACCGTGTTGCTCGTCAGCGCCGCCGTCGCCGCCAGCCTGGCCCCCGCCCGCCGCGCCGCCTCCACCGACCCCATGACCGCCCTGCGCTACGAGTAGCACTCCGTAGCGCAGGCTTGCCCTGAGGAACGAAGGGCACCCTTGCCGGCGTTTTTGCGATCCGCACAGCAAACCGCGCGTTGTGCGCGATGTCGCCACAAAAAAGTAGGGGCGCAGCACGCTGCGCCCCATGTCCGCAAGATCATCGCGTCTTGCGTCCTTCCAATTTCCAATTTCTATTTTCCAATTTCCGCCCTAACTACGGAAACATCGCCAGCGCCTGCGGCCCCAACATCCCCAACTCCCGTGCCAGCCCAATCTGATCCCACACATTCCACCCTTCGACAATCACGCCATTCGCCGCCCTCAGCGCGCACATCCCCACCAACGTAATCGTCTTCCCGGTCGCCGCCATCCCAAATCCTTCTCCGCTGTGCGTCGCCGTCACCTTAAATCGCGTATACGCCAGATCTCCCTGCGTGACCACATCCTCCAGCTCGATGTGCATTTCCGAAAACGTCTTCCGCATCGCCTGATGAAACGCCCGAAATTCCTCCGGCCCGCGCGACGACGCATCCGGCCGGCTCACTCCCCACATCACCGAGTTCCGCGGAAACATCTCGTCGATCGTCTCTTCCTTCCCCTCATTCCAAACCTCTTGAAACCAACGCCGCATCAACGCGCCTGCTCCGGTATCAGGGGCCATGGTTGGAGTTGTGGACATGTGTGCACCTCCGCCACGAATGTGGCTCTTTAGGCTGGTAACAACTTGAGCGCACTTTAGCACATCATCAAGTGCCCAATGTCATGAAATCGTCAAACCACAAATACACAAAGAGCGCAGCTCGCTTCCGACGAATTGTCGAAAGGCTGCGCTCCGTGTCCGCGGGGTGTAGGACCGCGAAGCTCGTGTTCGCTATCGACCGGCCCCGTTCGCCTGGCCGGGCATCGTCGCGTCATCAACGACAAATATGTCAAGCGGCCCCGTCTGCGGCACAAGCCTCAACCCCGCCTGCTGCACCAACGCATCAAACAACGACGGCGCGTTGGGATCCACATCCCAGTGCGGAACACCGGGAGGCTGTGGCTTCACCAAGTTCGTGTCCGGCATGAATTTCAAATTCACATCGTATCTCTTCGTCAGGTTCGTCTTGTCCTCCACAAACCGTCCCGAATTCATCGAGAAGAACCGGAGCAGCGTCGGAATGGCAACCTTGTTCGCGCGCAGAACCCCGGGCATCATAAACGCCGCCCCGCATGGCGGTGTTGCCTTATAAGGATCGACATTGGGCGCGGGCGGTGCAACGTTCGGGGGGCAATCCCCTTCGAAAACCTTGAGCTTAGTCGGGTCATCAACGACAAGCGCGTAGGTCGGCTCGACTTTCGATTCGCGATGGAATTTCAGCCCGAAGTGATCCCTCAGCAAATTTTCCAGCATGCTGTGATCGGTTTGACGCTGCTCCTCCTTGCTCATCTTCGGCCAGGCAGCCAGCACCGCAGGGCTTGCTTTCGCCTGAATGTCGTAAACCTCGTTTTTCGCCCAGTCGGGTCCGCCCGTAATCTGGGAAAGCTCAATCGGCTCGTAGGTCATCATGATCAGCCCATATACGGTCGCTCCCTTTGCATTCAGTTCCCCGTCGTTCCACAAAATCCGCGAAACGACCGGCCCGCTGTTGCTTTTGATCTTGGCTGTCGCCTCCGGATCCGGCTTGATCGTGACTTCATCAAACTTCACGACCGTTGCTGCGAACTCGCTATGCGCACGTTCCGACTCCAGCGCCCTTCCCCTCAACGCCCCCGACACCATCGGCGCCGATATCGCCAAGCAGCACGCCGCCACCAGCAACAACTTCCTCCCAACTCCAATCGGCCGCACCGCTCGATGTGACATGATCATCGCAATCCTCCTTTTCAAATCCGCACCGCTCACTCCCGGCACGCAAGGCAGCGGCGACTCCACGCAAAACTCGCACACCTTCAAAATGCTCTCCGCATACACGCGCCGCTCGCGTCCCGACTCCACCACCGCTTCATCACACGCGCGCTCGCGATCTTCCACAAGCCGCACGCCAATCCACCAAACAAACGGATGAAACCAGAACACCGCCTCCACAAGCATGTGCACCATCGCCGTCAAATTGTCGCGCCGCCGCACATGACACAACTCATGCTCAACAATCGACTCGATGTGCGCGTCCGAAACCTGCCCGCGCATCGCCGCAGGCCACAGCAGCACCGGCCGCGCAATCCCAAAAATCCCCGGCTCGATCGCTTCGCTCGTCGTAACAATCTCAACGCGCGCGCGGGACGTGTCGCCATCCTGCAACCGCGCCACAATCTCAACCTCCGCGCCTTCACGCAGCGGCGTCGCGCGCTTCGCAATCGCAGACACGCGATACCAGCGCACAAACCAAACCGCAAAAACGGCAAGCGTCCCAACAGCCCACACAACAAAAAGCAATGGCGCAAATCGCGAAAGCATTTGCAACGCACCAGCACTCGTTGCCACAGGATGCGTAGCATCCACCGTTTGCCCACTAAACGGCTGATTCAGCTGCAGGATCGTCAACGACACAACCGAATTTCCCGCCCCCTCATGCGCCGAACGCAACGAACCCAAATAACCGCCAAGCTTG
>DATAMU010000039.1:0-4414 GCA_036266605.1 Candidatus Acidiferrum sp.
CGCTCGGGGTAAAGGCCTCGAAGGTATCATCGCCAAACTGAAAAACAGCACATACGCGGGCGCACGCACTTCGACATGGGTAAAGCTCAAAATCGTCAGCGAAGTCGATGCCGTCGTTGCCGGCTATACCGAAGGCCGCGGCAGCCGAAAATTTTTCGGCGCCCTCGTGCTCGGCCTCTACGAGGGCCGCGAACTGAAATTCATCGGCAGTGTCGGCACCGGTTTCGACGAAGCCAAACAGAAAGAAATCACGAAGCAACTCGAAGAATTGCACACGGAAAAATCGCCGTTCGCCAAACCGCCCGCGTTGCGCGAAAACGTCGATTGGGTGGAACCGAAATTGGTCGCACGCGTGAAATATGGAAACTGGACCAACGACAACCATTTGCGTGCCCCGGTCTTTTTGAGCCTGCTCACCGATCGTCCCGCGAAGGATTGCACGATGGAAGACGCGAAGCCCGAGAGCACAGCCGATCTCGAATCGAAGGCGGAAAAAGAAAACCCGGCGCCGAAGAAGAGCAAAGAAAAATCCGCTAGAGTTGCGCCCGTCAAAGAGCCAGTTGATGTAAAGGAAAATGAAGAGCTTTCGCCGAAAGAACTACAGCCCCCCGCAGCCGAGATTTCTCGAGGCAAACAGAAAACAGCGAAGATTTCAGAAACGCAACCAAAAATCTTAGCGAAAACAATCTCGATCTCCTCCGGCCGCGAATCCGAAATCGAAAACGAACTCCGCTCGGGGCACAAAGAAACCATGGACGTCGAATCCGACGGCCAGCGCCTGCACTTCAGCAACCTCAACAAAATTTATTTTCCTGAAACCGGTGTCAAAAAACGCGAACTTCTCGCCTACTACTACCGCATGGCGCGTTACATCCTGCCGTTCTTAAAAGATCGCCCGATGGTTCTCCGCCGCTATCCCGACGGCGTGGACGGCAAAGCTTTCTTTCAGAAGGAAGCGCCATCCTACATCCCCGATTGGATCCAAACCGCGACCGTCGATTCGGAAGAACGCGGAGGCGAAATGCAATACATCCTCTGCAACTCGCGCGCAACGCTGCTCTATCTCACCAATCTCGGCTGCATCGACCACAATCCCTGGTCGAGCCGGGCCCAAAGCCAGGAAAATCCCGATTACGTTTTCTTCGACCTTGATCCAACCGATGACACGCCGTTCTCCGACGTGATGCATATCGCGCGCGAAATCTACGCGATGCTCAAATCGATCAAGATGCGCTGCTACATGAAAACCTCCGGCGCTTCCGGCTTCCACATCTTCATCCCGCTTGAGCCGAAATACTCTTACGAGCAAACGCGCACCTTCGCTGAAGTCGTCGGCCGACTCGTCGCGTCGCAAAATCCAAAAACAACCACGTTCGAACGCACCGTCAGCAAACGTCCCAAAGGCCGCATTCTGATCGATGCACTGCAAAACGCCAACGGCAAACCGCTTGCCTGCGCCTACTCCGTGCGCGCGTTCCCGAAAGCAACGGTCTCCACGCCGCTCACGCCCGAAGAACTCACCACCGACATTCGCGCCGAGCAATTCACTCTGCGCAATTTCAACGACCGCATAGCAAAAGTCGGCGACCTTTGGTCTGACTTCTGGGAAAATCGCCAAACTCTCGACCGCGCCCTCGAGCTGCTTGCCAAGAAATTTCCGAAGGCATAGGCAATGAGGTCACCGCAAACGACGGCTCATCACGCGCGTCCGAGAAGGTCCGTGGACTTATGCACTCTTCGTAGGTAATCTCGGCAAAGCACTCCAAATATCCTCGAGGCCCCATGCGATATATCGCAACCATACTTGCTGTTGCCGCAATCTTCGTCGTTGCTCCAATCCAAGCGCAGGAAAAGCCGCTTCACGGCATTGACGTCTCCGATCTCGATCGAAAAGCAAAACCCTGTGATGATTTCTATGATTTCGCCAATGGCAGCTGGCGCGCGAAAAATCCGATTCCCGCGTCGATGGTGATGTGGAGCAAACGCTGGGCCGCCGGCGAAGCCACCAAGGACGTGCTCCATGGCATCCTCGAAGACGCCGCTGCAAAAGCTCCGAACGAACCGCCGAAATCCACCGACCGCATCATCGGCGACTATTACGCCGCGTGCATGGATCAAAAGGCGATCGACGCGCTCGGAGTCAAAGCAATTGCACGCGAAATGGCCTGGATTCATTCGATGGCGTCGAACGAAGATCTTCAGCCCGTGATTCAAAAATTGAACGAAGAGGCGATCTTCGCCCCATTCACTTTCGGATCGAGCCAGGATCCGCACAAACCGCAATCGGTCATCGCCGACGCGGGCGCCGGCGGCCTTGGACTTCCAGAGCGCGACTACTATTTCAAAGACGACGCGAAATCGAAAGAAACGCGTGAGAAATATCTTCAGCACATCGCGGCAATGTTCGTGCTTGCTGGCACGGATAAAGAAACATCCGCAGCCAACGCAAAAGTGGTGATGCGCATGGAAACCGCTTTCGCCGCCGCATCGCTCAACAACGTCGCACTGCGCGATCCGCATGCCACCGATCACAAGATGTCGCTCGATGACGTTCAAAAGCTGACGCCCGGTTTTAACTGGGGCACGTACTTCGAATCGCTAGGCCTGAGTCCGGATGTACCGGTCAACGTCGATCAGCCAAAATTTCTCGAAGAATTTCAGAAGCAGTTGAAAGAGACGCCCATCGGCGACTGGAAAACTTATCTAACCTGGCACGTTCTGCTTTCCGCGGCACCTTCGCTCTCAACGCTGTTCGTGCAGGAGAGTTTCGCGTTCCATCAAAAATATCTGCAAGGCGCGGCCGAGATGAAGCCGCACTGGAAGCGCTGCGTCGAAGCCACCGATAACGACCTCGGCGAAGCCCTCGGCAAGAAATACGTCGAGAAAACTTTTTCGCCCGAAGCCAAGGCGCGCATGCAGGAAATGGTGAAAAACATCCTGCTCGCACTTCACGACGACATTCAAACGCTCACCTGGATGAGCGACGACACAAAAAAGAAGGCGCTCGAAAAACTCGCCACCTTCAATCCCAAAGTCGGCTACCCCAACAACTGGAAGGATTACAGCTCCGTCGAAATCACGCGCGACGCCTATTGGACCGACGTCGTTTCCGCGCGGCGCTTCGCTGTGAAAGACGACGCGAAGCTCATTGGCAAGCCTGTCGATCGCGGGCGCTGGGGCATGACCACGCCGACCTCAAACGCCTACTACAATCCTTTGCTCAACGAAATCGTCTTCCCCGCCGGCATTCTGCTTCCGCCGATGTTCGACGTAAACGCGAGCGACGCCGTCAATTACGGCGGCATCGGCCCCGTGATCGGCCACGAAATCTCGCATGGCTTCGACGATGAAGGCGCGCAGTTCGACGCGACCGGCGAGTTGAAAAATTGGTGGACGTCTGACGACTACAAGAAATTCCAGGAACGCGGGAAATGCATCATCGATCAATTCGACGGCTACACCGTGGACGGCGGCCTCCACGAAAATGGAAAACTGGTCGAAGGCGAAAGCATCGGCGACCTCGGCGGAGTGAAGCTCGCGTATCTCGCGTTCGAAAAATCGATGGAAGGCAAACCGCGCCCCGCGAATAAGGACGGCTTCACTCCCGAGCAGCAATTTTTCATTTCGTGGGGGCAATCGCGCGGGGATGAAATTCGACCAGACGCGCAGCGTCAATTCGTGCTGACCAATCCGCATCCGATCAGCAAGTATCGCGTGCTGGGGCCGCTGAGCAATTCGCCGGAGTTTCAGAAGGCGTTCAGCTGCAAGGCAGGCGATGCCATGGTGCGTCCAGCGGAAAATCGCTGCACGATTTGGTAGCGCGCTTGCACGTCAGAGGCATCGCAAGATATTTTCTTCGGAGGAACGAAATGATCTTTCGGCAAAAGGTTTTGACAGCAGCGATTATCGCGAGTGTGTGCATCGCATCCGCTGTATTTTCAATCGCGGCAGCAAACGCGCAAGACTCCGCGCCGCAAAAGAAGGCCTCAACCAGCCCTCACGGCAAACTTCTCGTCACCTATCACGGTGTCTTGCCGTGTGCGGATTGTCCTGGAATTGACACGACCGTGAAGTTCTTCGGTGCCGACGCAAACGCAACGACTGGCCTTTACTTCATCCACCATGCTTATCAAGAGCGAAAAAGCTCCTACAACGAAACAGGCTCGTGGACTCTCGAAAAAGGCACGCCCGACGATGCATCCGCAAGCTTCTACGTCTTGAAACCGAAGACCGGCAGCGGTATCACGAATTTTCTTCAGGTCGGCAACGACGAAATCAAGCAACTCGACAACGATCGCAAGCCGTTCGGCGGAACGACCAACATTTCGCTGAAGCGCGTTGGCAAATAGCCCGGCGCGATTCGATCGCTCCATGGCGGAATCGCTCCCGCCGATCACTGTTGTTGCTGACGTCA
>DATAMU010000040.1:0-5586 GCA_036266605.1 Candidatus Acidiferrum sp.
TAGTCGTAATGTTCGTCGAACCCGCCTATTTCCAGCAAAGCCGAACGTCGAAAAATCGAATTAGTGCCAAGCAGAGCTGGGAATCGATGACATCCGGGATAGCAAAAGTCCGGCATCGGAACCGTGAGATTGTAATACGCATTGCCCATCCGATCGCATACGGTGTAGCTGTATTGAAGCTCGTAACCGGTGTGATCGAAGACGAAGCCGCCGACACCGGCGACCTCGTCCGAATCGAATGCCGCGATCGCATCGACCAGCCAGTCTTCGTCTGGTACGGCATCATCGTCAATGAACGCTATGAAATCGCCGCGAGCCATCACGATGCCGACGTTTCGTGATATCGACAAATTTCGCTGTGTGCACGTTCCTACGCGAATCTGCGCCGCGTGCGCGCGCAGCACATCGATCGTGTCGTCGGTTGACGGCCCGTTCACGACAATGACTTCGAAGTTCGAATAGTTCTGGCGACGAAGACCTTGTAGCGTCTGATGCAAGCTCGCAGCTCGGTTGTAGGTATTTACAACGACGGAAACCGGCGGCGCGATCGATCGAATAGCCATCGGCCTGTCTATACCGCGATTGAGGCTTTCTTGACCCGTGCTTCCAGATTCAACAAACGCTCTTCGAGCCCAGCGACTGTCTTTTGAATCGCGGTTTGTCCCCGCCGAATCTCTCGAATCGCATTGGGAAACGATTCGCTGTGGACCTTCAGCGCAATCAACTGCGGCTTGATCTCCACCATATTCACGGTGTATTCGTTCACCCGCTTTTCCAGCGCGATCACCGCTTTGTACACCATCAGCATGTCGGCCTTGAGACCTTCGATTGCCTCCGCGCTATTCGCAGCAAGCGTTCCGCCGACGGAACCGGCGCTGACTGCTCCGGCCGCGCCTCCGTTCGAACTCGAACCCATCAGAAACTCCTAACCTCGACCCTCGCAGCAACAAACCGCTACCGCTATCTTGCAATGTTCTAATTTCGCATCGCTAGGCGGTCCCTCGCGCGCACGACCAGCGATCAGAAACCGCGCGATTCTCTGCCCCACGACTTAAAACATGCATTCCGCTTGCCACGATTGGCGTCGTCATGCTTGGCAACGAAGCTGCACCGATTGCCAGCGATGGGCCGAGCAGATACAACTCCAACGAAGCTTGCTGATCGCATATCGTGCGAGACGCCGCGCGCGGGCCGACCAAGGAACAGCGCCGGTGGAGTAATGATTCACGCGAACGTCGAGGGAGAGTCCGATTTCGCGCCCGAGACCCGTACACTCGCTCTTCGGCTGGCGGCCCATCCATTTCCGACGCAACTCGTTCCCGTTAAAGCGCAACGAGCGCATCTCTTGAACTTTCGCCCGAGCGCGACTTCAAGAGATCTGCAGAGGCTTACGCACGACCACCTCGATCTCGCCGACAGCGTGCTGTATCAATCGGGGTCTCCCTCACACTGGAATCTCGACTTCTACGGTCGCTGCCGCGTTGGCCGCGCCGCGTTTGGCACCGATCGAATTCCCGACGGCTGGGCCGAACGCTGCAACGCTCTTGACGAGATCTGGGTGCCGAGCGAGTTTCATCGCGAGACGTTCGCCGCATCCGGCGTCGAGCGAGATAAGATTCACGTCATCCCTTGCGCCCTTGATACTCAAATTTTCTGCCCAGATCGATCTCCACTGAGACTTCCAAGCGTGCCCGCAAGATCGTTTCAATTTCTGGCGATTGCCGACGGAATGCTCGCTTCCGGCATCGACACTCTCGTCCGTGCCTTCGTGGAAGAATTCGCGCCCGATGACGACGTCGCTCTCATGCTTCACTGCCCGCCCAAGCGATGCGGCGACTGCTACATCGATTTCGAAGCCGAAGTGATCGCGCTGATCGAAACCGAGCTCGGCAAAGATCTCGAAGATATACCAACGATCGCGCTCGTGATGGGATCACTTTCCGATGAAGATCGAGCGGGAATGTTCGCCGCTGCACACGCATTTGTTCATCCCGCACGCGCGGATGCGACTGGTCGCAGTTGTCTCGAAGCTTTCGCTTGTCGAGTTCCCGTCATCGCAACGGACTGGGGTCCGCTGCACCATTTTCTTACGAATCAAAACAGTTTTCCGTTGGCAACAAGCGGAATGGTTGCCGCTCGGCCCGATGAGGACGAACTCTTCGCCGGCCGCCGCTGGGCCGAGCCAGACCTCGATCATCTTCGCAATCGAATGCGCGAAGTTTTCAACCATCCGAACGAAGCCGTTCGCCGAGCCGCACAAGGGCGCCTGGAAGTGGGTGAAAAATTCGACTGGAATGTGGTCCTGCCGGAATGGATTCGAAATTTTCAGAGACTGCTGGACTGAAGACGATACCCGGCCATGTTCGGCAAGACGCCGAACGAAACACTTAGGAGACCTCGAATGAAATCTGCTCTGCTTGAAGCTCCGCGCGCAACAGAACCGACACCGCAAGTGCAGCATCGCGGCACAACGCTCGAGCGACAACTCAACGTCGATCAGCTAGCGCAAGCGGTTGGCGAACACGCGTTGCGCCAAGCGGAAATCGATCAGAAAATGGCCACCCGTATCATCGAGCTTCGCGACGAACTCAACTCTGCGAAAGATGAAATCAATGCGCTCCGCTCTCAGATCCACCAGTTGATTCAGGGACTCTCGCAAGGCCTCGCGATAGTGCAACACCAATCGCCAAACACGACGAAACCTGCTCGCGAGACGCGTCTCGCAAGCCTCAGAAGCCGGTGACGTTTCGAACGCTGGAGAGCTACAGAAGTTGGTGTGTCGTTGTTTTGGGAGCTTCGATGCGCATTGGAACCTGGTCGGCGATGCGGATGCCGTAACCTTCGAGCGCGATTACTTTTTTCGGATGATTGGTCAGAACGCGGATGTCAGTGAGACCGAGATCGATGAGGATTTGCGCGCCGATGCCACTTTCGTGCTGCACCATGCGCTGGCGCGCGGGTTCGCGATCGAGCTGGCCGCGACGATGAAAATGAATCTGGGGCAACGCACCCGGCGTGTCGCCCGTCTCGATGCCGAAGCCGCGTCCGGTGTGATGCAGATAGAGAAATACGCCGCGGCCTTCTTTGGCAATGGTGGTCAGCGACCGGGACACGAGCTCCGAGCAATCGCACGTGATCGAGCCAAAAACATCGCCGGTGAGGCAGTGCGAATGAACGCGGACGAGCGGCGGTGTATCGCCCTCCAGGTCGCCGCGCACCAGCGCGACGTGTTGATCCTGATCGACATCGCTTGAGTAAGTAATCATTCGAAAATCGCCATAGCGAGTCGGAAGCGTCGCTTCGGCAACGCGGCGAACGTAGCGTTCGTGCTGCATGCGGTACCGAATCAGGTCGGCTACCGTCAGCATTTTCATGTCGTGCTGGCGGCAGAATTCGTGCAGTTGCGGGATGCGCGACATCGTGCCGTCTTCATTCATGATTTCGCAGATGACAGCGGACGGATTTAATCCCGCGATACGAGCGAGATCGACGCTCGCTTCGGTCTGTCCGGCTCGCACAAGTACTCCGCCGTTGCGCGCGCGAAGCGGAAAAATGTGACCGGGACGCGCCAAATCCTGCGGCCGCGTCTTCGAATCGATCGCGGTAAGAATGGTGATCGCACGGTCGGACGCGCTGATGCCCGTCGTGACGCCTAGCCTGCCGTCGATCGCTTCCGTGAACGCCGTTCCATGCACCGAGGTATTGATCGGCGACATCAGCGGCAAATGCAGCTCGTCGCAGCGATCCTCCGTCAGCGGCAGGCAAATCAACCCGCGCGCATATTTCGCCATGAAGTTAATGGCGTCGGGCGTAATCTTCTCGGCAGCCATCGTGAGGTCGCCTTCATTTTCGCGATCCTCATCATCGACAAGCACAATCATCCGCCCCTGGCGAATGTCTTCGACGGCCTCTTCCACGGTGGCAAATTTTGGTTGGTCGGACATAACAAGATAAGGATATCAGGCGCGGTTCCTGCTCGTCGACTCGACGCAGCGGATGAGGCAATGTGGCTCGAGTTCATCGCGGGCCGGCTACGCGCCTATTCACCGGACTTGCAGAGATGCCGAATACGGGCGACGTATTGATTCGCGATATTTTGCCAAGTTAGGTGGCGGATTGAGAGAGCGGCAGCCCGGCCATGTTCGGCGGATTCGTCGCGGTTCTCATAGACGTGGCGAAGAGTTTTGACCAATTGGGGGAGGCTCGGTTCGAACCAGGCAAACGGAGATGCCATCGGCCCAAGCGGAGGAGGCTGATCGGGCACGGGCTCGGACGTTGCTTGGATCAGATAGCTGTTTGCGGCGTTGCAAAAATCCTTGGCTGGCCCCTCGGCTGTAGTGATGACAGGCTTGCCGCATGCCATGGCTTCGAGGAGCGGCATTCCAAACCCTTCGCCGCGGTAAGGCAGAACGAATGCGTCGGCGCCACGGTAGAGTTGGGCTAAAGCCAAGTCGGAAAGTGTTTCGGACATCGGAAGTATGTGGCGGCGTTCCGGATTGGTGGCAGCCGTTTTGATTTCGGCAAAGCGGGAATTGTGTTGATAGGCGCCGTTCGGGTCCGACATAAGAAGGACAAGTGTGACGTCTTGGCTCGCTTTGAAGGCGGACTCGTAGGCTTCGAGAAGTAGGTCAATCCCTTTGCGGGGAATCGCCCCCCCAACAAAAAGAAAGATGAACCCACGACAGCCTTGCGGGCGCAGGCTGGGTCCTTCCGGCGTGAATACTCTGGGGTCGTACCCATTAGGGATGACCGCGATGCGTTCTGCATCAACTCCATTTCGAACGAAGACTTCGCGAACAAAATTCGATGGAACCCAAAGCTCATCAACGTTTCGCTGAATCTGTTCGATCCAGACACGCGGAACTCCCCCGAATTCCCAAGGCAGAATCATTGCCAACTTGCCCGTCGAAGGACGCCGGAAATCCGGCGGCCAGTAGTGACGAATGGTTAGATCGGCGTGATGAAGCCGTCGATGGATGGCTGGAACAATCGTTTTTCCGTCCGGGAGCATGTGCGGTGGCAGCGCCGCAGGCGCCGACGGCTCCAAGCGAACTTCAAATTCAGTGGATGACAACAGTCCACGTGCGATCGCGCGATTGACTCGCGCAAGGCTTGAATGCTCGAAGAACGGTCCTTCGAGAGCGACGCCCGGCACTTGTTCTGAATGACCGCCGCAATTCCGACGATTAACGGCGGGGCTAACCGCTTCTTGTGCGGGGACCGCATATCGAGCGAGCTGACTTTCCATTCGCTCGCGTTCTTCCGTATCGAGTTGCACAGTTCGCGCGATCAGGCGCGCAGCATCAAACGCGTGATGGGTTAAAAGATATTCGAAAATTCTTCTCGCCAGGAGAGGATTCCATCGTGCCGCCCGAGTGAACACATGCTGATTCCTTTCAATCAAAGACCGAGGAAGGCGAAGCTTGAGAAGCTCTGTCAGGGATGGTTCGAACGGCGAATTGCATTGCAATCCAGCGAGAAACCGCTCAAATGCGGCGCGATCGTCTCCCACATGGGCGGCAACCACTCCAAGCAGCCAATCGCAGCGGTAGCTGTTCTCTCCGCCGGACCCGGGAATGGCGAGAC
>DATAMU010000041.1:0-2267 GCA_036266605.1 Candidatus Acidiferrum sp.
GCCTACCTCACGCAAAGCGGCCAGCTCTATATCGAAGCGACGGCGATGGCATTGGGCAAGGTCTATACCTTCGGGCCTACCTTCCGCGCCGAAAAATCCAAAACCCGCCGCCACCTCACCGAATTCTGGATGCTCGAGCCCGAAGCCGCCTACGCCGGCCTCGACGACATGATGTCGCTCGGCGAAGGCCTGGTCAGCGCCATCGTGCAATCCGTCCTCAAAAACAAAACGCGCGAGCTCGAAATGCTCAAGCGCGACACCAAAAAGCTCGAAAACGTAAAGCCGCCCTTCCCCCGCATCAGCTACGAAGACGCGATCAAGGTCCTCCAGAAGCACGGCAACCCCTCGAAATTCGGCGACGACATCGGCGGCGACGAGGAAACCATCGTCTCCAACGAGTTCGACCGTCCCGTAATGGTCCACCGCTACCCCGCCGCCATCAAAGCCTTCTACATGCAGCCCGACGCCGAGCGTCCCGATTTGGCACTCGCCTTCGACATGCTCGCCCCCGAGGGCTACGGCGAGATCATCGGCGGCAGCCAGCGCATCCACGACTATGACCTCCTAGTTAAACGATTGAAAGAAAACAACTTACCCGAAGAAGCCTTCCAGTGGTACCTCGACCTCCGCCGCTACGGCAGCGTCCCCCACGCCGGCTTCGGCATGGGCCTGGAACGCACCGTCGCCTGGATATGCGGCACCGAGCACATCCGCGAGGTCATCCCCTTCCCGCGCATGCTCTACCGGGTTTATCCTTAATTGGGGTAGTTAGCTCGGTAGTAGCCGTTCTCCACACCGCACTTCAAGAGTGATCGTGGATCGTCATTAGGTACTGGCCACGTCCGCCAGCGAACCGTCAATTCGCGTCCGGCCGCCAGTTTCTAGTCACCCGTCACGAGTCACCGTTCTCAGGTTTCACCATGTCTCAAAAAGTCAGAATCATCGGTGTGCCCATGGACCTCGGCCAAAGTCGCCGCGGCGTGGACATGGGCCCTTCCGCTCTTCGCAGCGCCGGCCTACAGGCCGCCATTAAAAAGCTCGGCGTCACCGTCGAAGACATCGGCAACCTGGAAGTGAAACAGCCCGAAGAAATGCACCCGGGCGAAAAGCGCGCCAAGTATTTGCAGGAGATCGCCGAAACCTGCGCCGACGTCGCCAAGGCCGTCGATAAATGTTTGCAGGAAGATTTTCTTCCGCTCGTTTTAGGTGGAGACCACTCGATCGCGGCCGGAGTCGCCGCCGGCGTCTCGAATTTCTATCGCCAGCAGAAAAAAGACATCGGCTACATCTGGCTCGACGCGCACGGCGACATGAACATCCCCGAATCGTCGCCCTCCGGCAACGTCCATGGCATGCCGCTCGCCAGCATCATGGGCTACGGCGCTTCCGAACTCACGGAGTTGATGGGATTCAAACCGAAAGCCGAGCCAGCCAACATCGTCATCGTCGGCGCGCGCGATCTCGACGCGCACGAGCGTAAAATCGCCAAAAAATCCGGCGTCCACGTCTTCACCATGCGCGACATCGATGAGCGCGGCATGCGCGAAGTCATGGCCGACGCCATCAAGTACGCCATGGACGATACCGCCGGCATCGCCGTCAGCCTCGACATGGACTTCGTCGATCCCGCCGACGCCCCCGGCGTAGGCACCCCCGTCCGCGGCGGCGTAACCTACCGCGAAGCCCACCTCGCCATGGAAATGATCGCCGACAGCGAAGCCATGGTCAGCCTCGAAGTCGTCGAGATCAACCCCATCCTCGACGAACACAACCGCACCGCCCTCCTCGGCGTAGAACTCGTCCTCTCCGCCCTCGGCCAAAAAATCCTATAGCCCTGCCGGTCCGCACCGCGGCACTGTGAATGTACCGCAGCAAACTACGCAGCTTTCCGCTTCTTCCCGTTCACCCGTTTATTCACATTTTTTCGTTTCTTCTGTTTGTTCCAATTTCGCGGAAGTTCATCGCCGGGCATTGGTGGATTGTCATTCCCTAGCCGCGCTAGTACTTCGAGCGTCTTCTGTCGGTCCGCTCGGCCCGCCATCTCCCGGAACCGCATTTCCGCGCGCAAGGTTGAGAGCTTTTCGGCCACGGCGACATTGATCAATTGATTGAGTGCTACGCCTTCTCTAAGTGCAGCGCGACGTGCTTCCTTCATCAGCGAATTCTGCAATCGCAAGGCAAAGTTACTTGTTCTCATGAGCGTTTCTCCTCAAAACACGCAAAACCTCGATGGGACGTACTACTCGAATTCCAAATCGCCTTCCCGC
>DATAMU010000042.1:0-3941 GCA_036266605.1 Candidatus Acidiferrum sp.
GCGCCACCAGCAACTCCGCCACAACAAATCGCCCGCTGCGCACCAGTCGGAACTCCGGCGCAACCCGCAACACTTCGCCATTCATCGCCACAGTCATAGACACACCTGACTCCATTCAACGCACTCGCAGCCCGCAGTCTATCTCACACAAACACGCCAACAAATTGTCATTCCTCCGTCAAACACCTCCGCCTTCCTTGACGCACCCACGCCCCGCATCGTATAAATTTCACACTTGATGTCGTAAGGGAAGCCGGTGCAAATCCGGCGCGGCCCCCGCCACTGTAAGCGTGGAGGACCGAAGCAGCAATACGCCACTGGCATTCAACCGCTGGGAAGGCCGCTTCGCTCCGTCGAAACGCAAGCCAGGAGACCGATCAAGTTCACATCGATGCGAGTCGGCCTCGGTAGGGAGGTCGATGACGATTCTCGGAATCCATCGAAGTAAGTCGCCCCGCAATTCGTAGTTCGAGACACGCAACTCGTGACTCACGAGAACGCACTCGATCCATTTCGGCGTCGCACGCCGTCAATGGTCTTCGTCTCGCCGCAGGGTGGAATAAACAGGGGAGGAAAGCTGTTCTAAGTTTGCACCAATAGTTGTTACTCGCTGTTCCGCTGGCGCGATGTTCGGGAAGCGCGGTGTAAATCCGCCACTGCCCCGCAACTGTAAGCGACGCATTCGCGATTGCATATGCCACTGCCTGGCAACAGGTGGGAAGGCGCAATCGCTCTGGACCTCTGTAGGGGCGCAGCCCGCTGCGCCCCATGTCCGCAACACGTCGCGAGTCAGGAGACCGGTCACGCCAAGCTCCGAGCGAAAGCTCACTGTCCGCTCTTTCCAGGGCAAAGGAGGACGTTAAGATGTTCCGCAAAGGTTTCCACCGCTTAAGATTCTCGTTCCGTAGCGCGTTGCAACTATTCCTTTTGGTCGCGCTAGCCGCCGCGTCGGCTTCAATCGTGCACGGTCAATCCGCCAACATCCGCGGAAAAATCCTTGATCCGCTTGGCAGTCCTGTCGCGCAAGCGAAGGTCACGCTCATTCAGGAAGGCCGCGAAGAAAAGGCTCTCGCCGACTCCACTTCCGCCGCCGACGGAACCTATCAACTCCAGTCACCCACCAGCGGCCGCTATGCCGTCCGCGTCGAGGCCGCGGGCTTCGACACGCAAATCTCCGAATTCCTCTACGTCAGCTCCAACAAGTCCGCCGACATCGACGTCAACCTTCGCGTTGGCACTCTTAGTCAACAAATCGTCGTCTCCTCAACCGGAACTCCCACTCTCGACACCCAAGTCGGCGCCTCCGTCAGCGTCATCGGTCGTTCCGATCTCGAAAATCAGCATCAACTCAACATCGCCGACGCCCTCCGCTTGCAGCCTGGCCTTCAAATCGCGACAACCGGCCAGCGCGGCGGCACCACCTCTCTCTACGTCCGCGGTGGCCAATCCGACTTCAACAAACTCCTCATCGACGGCATTCCCGCGAACGATATCGGCGGCGCATTCGATTTCGCCGATCTA
This sequence comes from Candidatus Acidiferrum sp., assembly GCA_036266605.1. Lineage (GTDB taxonomy): Bacteria > Acidobacteriota > Terriglobia > Acidiferrales > UBA7541 > Acidiferrum. The sequence goes on from DATAMU010000042.1 coordinate 1,522, forward strand.
TCCAGCACCGCTGTCGATCAAGTCGAAATCCTTCGCGGCCCCAACAGTGTCCTCTACGGTCCCGACGCCATCGCCAGCGTGATCAACGTCACCACGCCCCACGGCACAACCGTCGAGCCCGAGTTCAACTACTCCATCGAGGGCGGAAACTTCGACTCCTACCGCAACGACGTTTCCGTCTCCGGCGCATTCCACCAATTCGACTATTTCTCCGAATTCTCCCGCTTCGACACACACAACAGTCTTCCCAACAGCGCCTTCCACGACGCCACCTATGCGGGAAATTTCGGTTGGACCCCCACCGCAACCACCGACGTCCGCTTCACCGTCCGTCACACCGCCAACGGACTCGGCAGTCCCAACGCCCTCGACTTCTTCGGCATCCCCGACGACTCTTTTCAACACAATCGCTACACCTACTGGGGCGCGACTCTCCAAAACCAAACCACAAAGAAGTGGCACAACATTTTAAAATTCGCCTCGGGCCAACAGAGCGAAGCCTTCGACAATCCCTCGCCGACCGGCGAACCCTTCGATCCTTTCGGCTTCGGCCCGAACTACCTCGGCAACAACGTCACCATCAAAGGCGCGAACGGGTTTGCTGTCACCGGCCAGGCCATTCTCGATTTCGGAGGCGTCTATCCCAGCCTCTTCAACACCGAGACCACGCGCCGCTCTTTCTACGCACAATCCGACTATCAACTCCTGTCTGATCTCACCGTCACCGGCGGATTCCGCTACGAAAACGAAAGCGGATTCACCGATTCCAACGGCTCCCGGTCTCCCGCCGACCGCAACAACTACAGCACCTTCCTCCAGGCCAACGGCAACCTTGGCCATCGCCTCTTCGCATCCGCAGGCGTCGGCTTCGAAAACAATGCTGTCTACGGTTTCGCCGCCACGCCTCGCGTCTCCGCCGCTTTTTATCTCCGCCGCCCAGCCAATCAGAAATTTTTCGGCGACACGAAACTGAAATTCAATTTTGGAAAGGGAATTACCGAGCCAAGCATCTTCAATCAAGGCGCTTCGCTGTTCGCCTTGCTCTCGGGTGTCGATGGCGGCCAGACCATCATCAACAACGACCACATCTCACCCATCGGTCCCGAGCGCAGCCGCAGCTTCGACTTCGGCGTCGAGCAAAATCTTCTGCACAATCGCGCCCGCCTCGGCCTCACCCTCTTTCACAACAACTACTACGACCTCATCGAATTCGTCAGTTCCACCGCCCTGCCTTTGCTCGGCGTACCACCTGATGCAGTCGCCGCTGCCGCAGCCGTCGGTGGCGCCACCATCAACTCCGATTCCTACCGCGCTCTCGGCGCAGAAATCACTCTCGACACAAATCTCGGTCACGGCTTCCGCGCCACCGGCACCTACACCTATCTCGACGCAACCGTCTCCAGGTCCTTCACCGGCGACGCGCTAGCGCCCTCGATCAATCCCGCATTTCCAGACATCCCCATCGGCGCATTTGCCCCGCTCGTCGGCGCTCGTCCCTTCAACCGCGCACCACACACCGGCAGCATTCTCTTCTCCTACGACCGCCGCCGATTCAACGCCAACATCACCGGCGCCTTCATCGGCCGCCGCGACGGCAGCACCTTCCTCAGCGACGGCTTCTTCGGCACCACCATGCTCCTCCCTAACCGTAACCTTCAGGACGCCTACCAACTCATCGCCCTGAACGCCCGCTACGCCTTCAACACCCACATCACCGGCTACGTCGCCCTAAACAACCTCATAAGCCAGCACTACTCCGAGGTCACCGGCTTCCCAGCCCTGCCCCTAACCTTCCGCCTAGGCCTAAAATTCACCTTCGGCGGCGACCACGGCTGGAAATAACCGCCTCAACCTTAACTATCACCACGGTCATGTACGGGCGCAGGACCCCTGCGCCCCACGCCCGCTAGCTGTAAGCCCTGTCGCCAGACCTCCGCGTATCTCTGCGCTCCTCTGCGTCTCTGCGTTATCCTTTATCTTCTATCTTTGTCTTTTCTTGTTCTTCTCTCTTCTCCTCTAACTCTATAGCCTTAAACCACTTACCCAATCCTCCTGTCCCCGCTGTAAACTCCCGCCGCCCCCAACCCCCTTAGAATCACATCCTTGCACTCACCGCACCCGCAACTCCCATAGAATGACATTCTTACAAAAAAGAGGGGGAGGGGTCCCCCCCCGACTGGCATAACTCGCCGTTTCCTGATGTAATCTTGCCCGCTGCCGATTTCCGATCTCCGCAGCCAATCCGCTCCTGAGGACTTCACTTCTCCATGCCCGATCGCGTACTCGTCACCGGAGGCGCCGGCTACATCGGTAGCGTCGTCACCACCCAACTTCTCGCGCGCGGCTACGACGTCGTCGTCTACGACAACCTCGGCAACGGCCACAAAGCCGCCGTACCGAAGCGTGCCAAATTCGTCGAA
>DATAMU010000043.1:0-2340 GCA_036266605.1 Candidatus Acidiferrum sp.
CCTCGTTTTTGATGATGAGCGTGTGGCACAACAATCGGCTGATTACCGACCTCCGCAATCGATCGTCAGTCGAAAGATGATAGCCACGCATCGTCGCGATGCCGCGGTCAGCGACCGCCTTCTCCCATGAGGCCAAGTCGCGGTGATTCTGCGCGTACGCATCCTGAATCCCGCTGATCGCTGTAACGCCCATTCCAAAAAGATCGGCTCCGGCCTTCGTCGTGTAACCCTGAAAATTGCGATGCAGCGTGCGTTCGCGCTGCGCAACGGCTAATTCGTCTCCGGGCTTCGCGAAATGATCCATCCCTATATAGAGGTAGCCCGCTTCCAGAAATTTCTGAAGTCCGACACGGAAAATTTCAAACTTTTGCATTCCCTCCGGCAAATACATCGCAAACGCGCCCTGCTGCTTCTTCAGCCACGGCACGTGCGCGTAGCTGAACAGCGCCACTCGATCAGGTGCAAGCTCAACTAATTGATCGACTGTCTTAGAAAAACTCTCCGGCGACTGGTGCGGCAGCCCATAAATCAGATCCGCGTTGATGCTGTCGAACCCCAGCTCCCGCGCCGTTTGAAATAGCTCGCGCGTCATTTCGAACGGCTGAATCCGGTGAATCGTCTTCTGCACCTCAGGATGAAAATCCTGAATCCCCATGCTCAGCCGGTTGAATCCCATGCGCCGCAGCGTTTCCAGGTGCTCGCGAGAGGTGACACGCGGATCGACTTCGATCCCAATTTCCGCATCCGGCGCAAACGTGAATTTCTCCCGCGTCGCACCAAACAAATCTTCAATCTCGCTCGGCGACAAAAACGTCGGTGTCCCCCCGCCCCAATGAAACTGCACGACGGGCCGTTCTCGCGAAACGTGTGAGCTGACGCGCGCCAACTCCTGCTTCAACACGCCGAGATACGGCTTCGTCACCCCGTGATCTTTTTGAATGATGACGTTGCACGCGCAGAACAAACACAGGCTTTCGCAAAAGGGGAGATGCATGTACAGCGACACCGGCGCCTTCGCGCGATCCGATTGCTCATGTACGCGTTCGAGATCATCCGGCCCGAACGCGTCATTCCACACCGGCGCCGTCGGATAGCTCGTGTAGCGCGGCCCTGGCCGGTTGTACTTCGCCAGAAACTCCGCACTGACGCGAAGCTCTTCGCCCAACTTCTCCGAATTGTCTCTAGCGATCGTCACGGCAATCTCAAATCACAAACTCAAGCAATTCCATGTAGGGGCGCAGCACGCTGCGCCCCATGTCCGCAAGATGTTAACCGTCAATACTCTTTCCAGCGGCTAGAAGCCACTCAACGCGAAGGCACAGCCCGCTTCGACTCCGCGAACTCCACGCGTTGGCCAGTCTCGATAAACGCCTGCGCATTCTCGACCGGCGTCCCCACCAAAATCCCATGCCCCAAATTCAAAATATGCCCGACGCCGCCAAGCTTCTCGGCAGTTTCTCGCGTCACTGTCCTCACCTTCTCCACCGGTGAAAACAAGACCGCCGGATCGACATTCCCCTGCAACGCAACACGCGGCCCCAACTTCGCCCGCGTCTCCGCCAAGTCAATCCGCCAATCCAAACTCAAAACATTCGCCCCCGCCTTTGCCACCGCTCACAACAAATTATGCGACGCCTTCGTGTAATAAATCACCGGCACCGCTCCGCCCACTCCCAAAATAATCTCCCGCACCGCCGGCAGCGCGAACCGCTCGTAATCCTCCAGACTCAATTCACCGCACCACGTATCAAACAACTGCACCGCCGCCGCCCCCGCCGCAATCTGCGCCTTCAAATATCCAATCGTCGCCGCAGCGATCTTCTTCAGCAAAGCCTCGAACGCGCGAGGCTTCTCCCACATCAACGCTTTCACGGTGGAAAATCCCTCTTTCGTCCGCCCCTCAACCATGTAACACGCCAGCGTCCATGGCGCCCCGGCAAATCCCAGCACCGGCACCGTCGGCCCGACCTCGCGCACAATCCCGCGAATCGCCTCCATCAAAAATCCCGTCTCGCTCGCGGCATCAAAAATCCGCAACGCCTCGATGTCGCTCTCCGTCCGCACCGGCGACGGCAAGTTCGGCCCCGCGTCGCCCAACTCCAGCTTCATCCCCATCGCTTCCGCCGGAATCAAAATGTCCGAGAAAACGATGATCGCGTCCACGCCGAGCCGCCGAAACGGCTGTAACGAGATCTCGATCGCCAGCTCCGGCGTCTTGCACACTTCCAAAAACGCCCGCTTCGCGCGAATCTCGCGATACTCCGGCAGGTAGCGCCCCGCCTGCCGCATCATCCACACCGGCAGACGCGGCGTCGCCTCACCGCGGCACGCACTCAGAAA
>DATAMU010000044.1:0-4465 GCA_036266605.1 Candidatus Acidiferrum sp.
GTCCGACCGCCTGTCTTTGTACGGGCGCAGCACCGCTGCGCCCCATGTCCGCAAGATTGTCCACACTCTTGCGGCTGTCATCCCTCGCCGCCGAAGGGCGGCGAGGGATCTCAACCACAGCCCAGCTACAAAACAAAACGGCGAGCGCAAAATCGCTCGCCGCCGCCCTCTTCCCCGAAATCCGAAATCATTACTTCCTTACTTCATTGCCTCTCTACTTCGCCTGTCGCCGCTCTACATCTTCTCCGGCGCCTCAATCCCTAACAACTCCAGCACCCTCACCAACTCCCGCTCCACAATCTCCGTCATCGCCAGCAAAAACGCCCGCTTCTCCGCATCGCCTTCCGACAGAATATGATGCTTGTGATAAAAATTATTAAATCCCTGTGCCAGTTGAAACGCGTACTTCGCCAAAAACGCGGGCTCCTGTGCCGTAATCGCCGCATCCACCGCCCAGTCCAGCGATCCTACGCCCAGCAGCAACTCCCACAATCCCGCCCCATCCGCGCCACTCAGAAATTTCGCCGCTGACTCCGCCGTCACCGCCGCACGCGCGCCGTCGCCTGATTCCGCCGCCTCCGCGCCCTTCCTCCGAATCCCCCGAATCCGCACCACCGCATACTGGCAATACGGGCCCGTCTCACCCTCAAAACTCAACGCATCCTTGAAATCAAACGCAATAATCGACCCGCGCGTAAACTTCAGCAAAAAGAATCGCAGCGCCCCGACCGCAATCGCATGCGCCGTGCGCTTCCGCTCCTCATCATCCATCTGCGGATGCCGCTGCATCACTTCCGCCAGCGCCGCGCCTTCCAGCTTGTCGATCAAATCGTCCGCTTTAACGCCGAATCCCTTCCTCCCGCTCACCTCGACGTACGCCTTCTTCGCTTCTTCCGCCGAAAGCTCGTAGCCCAACTCCTCCGCGCATCGCGGCGTCAGCGCCACAATCTCGTACGACAAATGGATCGACCGCTCCGCCTCCGCTGGATGCCCCAGCGCCTTCAATCCCGCCGCCACCACCTGCTGCAAATACGCCTGCCGCGAATCGATCACATTGAAAACCGCCACCGCCGGATCGCCAAAATGCGGCGCGTCCGCCTCGCCCTTCATCGCCGTCGTCGCCCAAACCGTCTCGCCCGCCGGCGCATTCTTCCACCGCGCATACCGAAAATCTTTCCCCAGCAACCCAAACTTCCACAACTGATACGCGATGTCTTTCCCGACGTACGTCACCGTCCCATTCGACCGCACAATAATCTTGTCCTGCGAATTCTCCTCTTCTGGATCCTCTACCTCCTCTACTTCCTTTCCGTCCTTTCCCTCCTCCTTCCAAGGCATCACCCAGCATCCCGCCATCTTCCCGACTTCCGCCTTGTAAATCGCCTTCGCCTCTTTCAGCTTCTCAAACGCCGCATCCCAAAAATGCAAATGCAAAATCTCGCTCTCGCGCGCCAGCAAGTCATACGTAATTCCCAGCCGCGCCATCGTCCGCAAATGAAATCCCACAATCGAATCCGCCACAACCTCCGCAACTTCCGCCTCTTCACCGCGATTCTCTTCGATCGCCCGCAGCGTCGCCCCGCGCAACGTCGCCGCCCTCGCCTTATCCTCCGCAAAGAAGCTCGTCGCGGTGGCGTACAAATCCCAGGCGAAATAATCGAACCGCGGCTCCATCGCCATCATCTTTACGCTCACCGGAGTCCGCTTCTCCATCTCCAGCAGCCCAATGACGACGTCCGCCACCTGCACTCCCGTGTTGTCGATGTAGTTCTGCACCTGCACGTTATGCCCGGCCGCGCGCAGCGTCCGCGCCATCGTGTCGCCCAGCACCGCGTTCCGCACATGCCCGATATGCGCCGCCTTATTCGGATTGATCGACGTATGCTCAACAATAATCTTTCCCGCCGGAATCTTCCCGCCCCCAAGCTCCCGCTTCTTCTCTGCGCCCTCCGCGCCCTCTGCGGTTAATTCTTCTTTGTCTTGTGTATTGTGGGTCGCGCCTTCAGGCGCGACATCAGCCCCCGAAGAGGGAAGGGGCTTCAGCCCCTGACTGCTGCCAACTTCACTCCAAAACCCGCCTCGATCGAAATACGCATTCAAATAACCGCCGCCTGCCACCTCCACCCGCGCAATTCCCGGCACCTTCCCAAACGCATTCGCAATCTCCTGCGCAATCATCCGCGGCGCCTTCTTCAACCTCTTCGCCAACTCAAAACACACCGGCGAAGCCGCCTCCCCCATCTCGATCTTCGGTGGCCGCTCCAGCACCACGCCCAGCTCCACCCCATACGTCTCACGTATGTGCGTGCTCAGCGCCGCCCTCAGCCTCTCAACCAATGTCAAATACACGGGCCCTCACCCTCCAACCTGCACTCCCAAAATCATCTCAGTATAAGTCACGATTCGAACGAAGCTCGCTCATCCCGCCACGCAGTTGCTATCCCAATCGTTCGAAACACCTCTCGCCGCGTTCGAGCAGTATGTTCTAGTACCTATTGACAAAGCCGTAAATCCATGCTACACTGCTTCATGTTCGCCGTCGCACCCACTCTTCATCGAAGTACGCCCTCCCGCAACCCCTTTCAAATAAGCACCTTCCACACTCCCGTTTTCTGTATATTTTGTAATCCTCACAAAACAAATCCACTTATTCACTCTTCAAAAAATACCGGGGGGTATACCCCTAACCGCCCCAAAAAATTGACACCCCCAACCGCCGCCGATAGTATCAATCTGCACCCGTCGCAGACACATATTCCAGCAACCCGTCCTTGCGCACCGTGCTCACGCACCATGAATCTCGCCTATTTCGATTGTTTCTCAGGGATTAGCGGCGATATGACGCTCGGCGCCCTCCTCGACGCCGGCTGCGACCTCGCGCGCCTCCGCTCCGACCTCCAATCGCTCCAGGTCCCGGGATGGGAAATCTCCGCTGAAAAAGTCGTGAAAAACGGCACATCCGCCACGTACGCCAAGGTCAAAGCCCAAGACCAAAAAACCCATCGCGGCCTGACCGAGATCCTCGGAATCCTCAAAAAGTCCAAGCTCGATCCCCAGGTCCGCGATCGCGCCACCGCTATCTTCCAGAAGTTAGGCGAAGCCGAAGCCCACGTCCATGACGTGCCGCTCGACAAAATCCATTTCCACGAAGTCGGCGCCGTCGACGCCATCATCGACATCGTCGGCGCCTGCATCGGCTTTCAGCAGCTCGGCATCGACAAGTTCGCCTGCTCCCCGCTCAACGTCGGTGGCGGCACCGCAAAAATGGCACACGGCATTCTGCCTGTCCCGGCACCAGCCACCGCAGCTTTGCTGAGAGGGAAGCCGACCTACTCCAACGGCATCCAGCGCGAACTCACCACGCCCACCGGCGCCGCCATCGTCGCCACGCTCTGCGACACCTTTGGTCCGCAGCCGCCGATGACCGTCTCCGCAATCGGCTATGGCGCAGGCTCAGCCGATCTCGAAGGCCAGCCCAACGTCGTCCGCATCATGATCGGCCAGCCCGCCGAAAAACTCGTCGCCGGCTTCGACGAAGAAATCTCGGTCATCGAAGCCAATCTCGACGACATGAATCCGCAAATCTATGGCTACTTCCTCGAGAAAGCTCTAGCCGCAGGCGCGCTCGACGTTTACACCACGCCCGTGCAAATGAAAAAGAATCGCCCTGGCACGCTGCTCACCGTCCTCTGCAAACCGCAAGACGCCAGCGCGCTCACAACGTTGATCTTCGCTGAAACAACCACCTTCGGCGTGCGCACCACCACCGCGCAGCGCCGCATCCTCCCACGCGAACACGTCAACGTCTCCACAACCTTCGGCGACGTGCGCATCAAGCTCAGCCGTATCAACGGCCGCATCCAACACGCCGCCCCCGAATTCGACGACTGCCGCAAACTCGCCGTAGAAAAAAACGTCCCGCTCCAACAAGTCATCAACGAAGCCCTCCGCCGCTACCAGGAGCGCTCACAATGAATCTCCGATTCGCAGCACCGTCTAGATCTTGTACGAAACATGCACAATCATGTAGGGGCGCAGCCCGCTGCGCCCCAACTTGCCCGGACGTCAACTTCAAGCATGCTCTGTTTTTGACTTTCTCTTCCGATCGGACTCTCTAAACTAAGCCATGCCGCCAACAAAAAAATTCTACCTAACCACTCCGATCTACTACACCAACGGCCTCCCGCACATCGGCCACACCTATTCCACCATCGTGTGCGACGCCATCCGCCGCTACAAGCGCATGCTCGGCTACGAAGTCATCCTCACAACCGGCACCGACGAACACGGCGTCAACGTCGAGCGCAGCGCGAAAAAAGCTGGCATCCCCGAATCCGAATTCGTAGCGAAAATGGCCGCCGAGTGGAAAGCCATCTGGGACGAGTTCGGCATCCAAGGCGACGAATTCATACGCACCACCGAACTTCGCCACGCGCGCACCGTCCAGTGGCTCTTCAAACTCTGC
>DATAMU010000045.1:0-1591 GCA_036266605.1 Candidatus Acidiferrum sp.
TGATCATCGGCGGATTGTCGAACCGCATGGCGCCCGTGCTGTGGGTGATCGCCGTGGTTTCCACCATTACCGTGATCCACCGCATCGTCTACACCTGGCAAGAAACCCGCGCCGGCCGCGTGCTGCCCGGCATCCGACTCAGCCTATAAATAAATGGATAGAGCTAGTTCGGCTCGACGCCCTTGAGTCGCGCTTCGATTGGGGCTGCGATGGTAGCGTGGACGCGGTCGCGCAATGCGGGAATGTCTTCCTTCTTCATGCCCTTGGTTTCGATGGTTTCGTGAATCACGACGGTGACGGTTTGCGGCCAGAGCATCCAATGGCCGGTGCGGTGATGTTGGAAGGAGCCGACCAGGCTGACCGGAACGATAGGAATACCGAGTTGCTGCGCGACGCGGAAGCCACCGTCCTGGAACGGATTGAGGTGCCCGTCGCGTGTCCGCATCGCTTCCGGAAAAATAATCAGGCTCGTGCCGCTGTCAATCGCGTCCTGGGTCATCCGCCACATGCGCTTTAAATCCGAAGGGCGGCGGACATCGGGAACGGGAACGTTGCCGAATCGCTTCATCAGCCAGCCATAAGCCGGGATTTTGAAGTGTGACTCGAGTTCCCACCCGCGAACGTATTGCGGAATCACGCAGTACATGAAAAACGGATCGAACAAATTGACGTGATTCGACATGAAGAAGCACGTCCGCTTCGGATCGAAATCCCGCGCGAGCACTCCGCGAACCTTCGCTCCCGATAAGAAAACGATCCGGCGGGTGAACGCGCGTTGGAGCCAGTCGTGTTTCTTCGGATCGAGAAAGATCGCAAGAAAAACGAGCACAGGCGCCGCCACAAAAAAATGGAGCAAGGTCACGATCCACAGCAAGACGCTGCGAACCTTCAGCCACGCGCTCTTCATATGAAGACGTCCAGGGCCGACGGCAAAATGTCGAGCGACTTGCACGTTAACGAAACGATCTCGCCATCGATCATCACATCGACCGGCGTCGGAATATTGAAATCGACGTGACGCACCGCGCGCCGCGACGCGAGCGGATGCTCGATGTGCGTACCGTCATAAAGTTTCGGCAACATGCGAATTAATCCGAGACGCCCGATCGGTCCCCAGCGAACAAACTCAATGTAGCCATCGCTGGGATCGGCGTTCGGCGCGATCATCATCGTCCCACCGGTAAACTTGCTGTTGTTGAACGTGAGAAACAACGAGCGCCGCTCATCCCAATCTTTGTCATCGTCGCACCGCAACGCAAAGGGTCGCCGGTTCAACTGCGCCACGCACACGAAAACGCCTAGCAAGTAACCAAGATGCCCAAGCGGCTTGAAACGCCGGTTCGTGAGCGCGCCCACGTCCGCGGTGAACCCGATGCTTAACAGATTCAGCGAATACGTCAGGCCATCGCCGTGTGTGAGCTTGACCAAATCGACTGGGCGCTTGCGGCCTTCGAGAATCGCCTTCAACGACGCCTCGGCGCCATCCTTCGTGAAATCGCGCAGGAACGAATTGCCCGTGCCCAGCGGCAAAAAACCGAGTGAAATCCGCCGTTGCGACGCGCCCGCCGCGAATACTCCATTCACGATTTCA
>DATAMU010000046.1:0-6475 GCA_036266605.1 Candidatus Acidiferrum sp.
GCTCTTTGGTTTGGAACACTACAATTCCGGTAGGCCCGTATACGAGCCGAGTCCTTGGGCTGAAGGTGATTTCGAAGGCAAGATGGCGAGCCTTCTTGCGTTTGCAATCATTCTGAATCGATCCATATCAAAATTTGCGGAGGCGCTGAAGTTGATTGAGCCCGAAGATTCGGTTTTAGGCCGAGTCATTCGAGGTTCGAAGAATCCTAAACCCTTTCTCGAAGTCAAAGCTAGGAATCGCGGCGAATCCGACGCCTAAATGAAAAACGCCCGAGAGCGGTTAGCTCCCGGGCGTTTGTTTTGAAGCGGCGTTGAGCTGCCGGGTTAGTAGATGTCGTACTGCTCCCAGTGCAGGGTGGCGTCAGACTGGATGATGACGTGTTTGTGGGTGGTTTGCTCGAGTTCGTCGATGAGCATGGATTCGCGCGTCTTCAAGGCTTTCGCGATTTCGGGGTGGACGCGCAGGGTCAGGTTTGGATTTTCGTGATCGGCGGCGGCCATCTTTCGGGCTTCGGCCTGGATTTCGTAGCAGAGCGTCGGGCTCGACTTCACCATGCCACTGCCGGTGCAATAGGGGCAGGGCTGGCAGAGAACGCGCTCGAGAGCTTGCTTGGTGCGCTTGCGCGTGATGCAGACGAGGCCGAACTCGTTGAACGACAAAGCCTTTGACGGCGCCTTGTCTTGCTCGAGCGCTTGCTGCAACGCGGACAAAACTTTTTCGCGGTTGCGGCGCTCTTCCATGTCGATGAAGTCGACGACGATGATGCCGCCGAGGTCGCGAAGGCGAATCTGGCGGACGATTTCTTTCACTGCTTCGAGGTTGGTCTTGACGATCGTGTCTTCCAGGCGCGTCGAGCCTTTGCCGACGAACTTGCCGGTGTTGACGTCGATGGCGACGAGCGCTTCGGTGTGGTTGATAACGATGTAGCCGCCGGATTTCAACCAGACTTTGGCGCGCAGCGCTTTGTCGAGCTCGTGCTGGATGCCGAACTCTTCGAAGATCGGCGTTTCTTTGGTGTAGAGCTTGACGCGGTTGACGAGCTTGGGCTGGAAGCGGCTGACGAACTCGACGACCTTGCCGTATTCCTCTTCGTTGTCGATCCAGATCGCGGTGAAATCGTCGCTGACGTAATCGCGGAGCATGCGCTCGACGAGGTCGAGATCGCGATGCAAAAGCGCGGGAGCTTTGCGCTCCTCGCTCTTGGTCTTGATGTCGAGCCAGGTCTTGCCGAGGAAATCGATGTCAGCGCGAATTTCGTCGTCGGTGGCGTCACCTGCCGCGGTTCGAACGATGAAGCCGCCGGGATAGGCGTTGCCGGCTTCGCTGACGAGGCGGCGCAGGCGCGAGCGATTTTCGGCGCTCACGATTTTGCGAGACACGCCGGTGTGATGCACAGTCGGCATGTAAACGAGGAAACGGCCGGGAAGCGCGACGTGACTCGTGATGCGCGCGCCCTTTTTCCCGAGCGGTTCTTTGGCGATCTGGATGACGACATCCTGACCGGCCTTGAGCATTTCGGAAATGAGTTGCGGACGGCGCGGCGGGCCGGAGCGCTGGAAGCGATCGCCGCCACGGTGATGTCCGCCACCCGGGCCGCGGCGCTGGAAGCGTCCGCCGGGACGGCCACCGCGATGATCGCCGCGGCCACCGCGGTCGCCACCACGATCACCTCCGCGATCACCGCCACGATTGTCGCGTCCGCCACGATCGCGTCCACCGCTACGATAGGGGCGCTGGAAGCGTGAGCGCGGATTGCCGCCGATGCGAGCGGAGTTGCGAGGAGCAAACTCTTCCCGCGGCGCACCGGCGGAACGCGGTGAACGAGTCTCGCCAGGAAGCAGGATTGAGTCGTCTTCGTGAGACTGTCCGGCCGATTCACCGGCGGCCGCGATCGACTCGTTCTGAAGCTCGCCTTCGTGATGATAGATGGCGTCGTCGGGGTGATCGTGTTCTTCGTGGCCTTCGTCGCGCGCGTGAGCACCCGTTTCGGCGGCGTGAGCCTCTTCGTGAGCCGCTTCGGCTTCGATTTCAGCGCGCTCGAGCGGGCTGAGGTTGCGAATTTCTTCTACCGGTTCGGTCTCTTCGGCAGCGTCGTCGGAAACTTCGACCTCATCGACGACGTGGACCTCGTCCACTTGTTCCTCTTCTTCCTCTTCGTCCTCTTCCTCGTCGTCATCGTCGAATGCAGCACCGCCAACGATCGCGTCGGCCGGAGCATGCGCCTGCACTTCATCCTGTTTCGCATCGATGATGCTGGAAGCGAGAGCATCGACTTCGTCTTCGCTCAACGTGGATTCGGGCGTAGTCTCGTCACGCGCATCGCGGCTTTCGAACTCGTGAGCTTCCTCGCGGTTCGGGGTTGTCGATGTTGGGCTCTCGAGCGAGCCTTCGGCAGCCTCGGCAGCGGCCTCGGCTTCGGCGCCCGAACCGGCGAGCAGCCAGCTTGGAAGGCCGGAAGAACGGCGCGGCGCGTTGGTGGGTTGAGAAGCAGGGCCGCGCGAGATCGGTTCGTCGATGATCGGTTGAGGCTCGTCGTGCAATTCGTGTTCGACGATTGGCGCCGACGGAGCGGCGGCTGCGGGACGCGCTCGGTATTTCGCGAGCGACTCGCCCGGAAGCAGAATTTCTTCTTCGCTGCTCGATCCTTGCGACGACGGAGGACGCGGTCCGCTCTCGGACCGGCGATTGTCGAAACGTCCTGGACCGCCACGATCTCCACGGTCGCCGCGATTGTCGTAGCCGCGTCCGCCTTGATTGGGTCGGTTGCCGCGATCGAAGCTGCCGCGCGAATCGCTACCGCGTGAATCGTTGCCGCGTTGATCGCCCTGCGGCGAAGCGTATTTCGAAGGTGGAAGGTTGCGCCCGCCCGGGGCGCCGCCGGGTCCTGAACGCCCACCGCGACGACGTCCACCGCGACGTCCGAAGCGACCGCGTCCACCGCGGTCTCCGCCTCGATCGCCACCGCGATCACCGCCACGGTCGCCTTCGCTGCGGCCGAAATTCTGGCCGCCGCGATTGTCTCGAGGGCCACGATCGTTGCGTGGCGGATACTTCTGCGTCGGGTTGTAATGCGGCGCGAAATTCTGCGGCGCCGATGCGTTCGATTCGGGCTGGCGCTCTTCGAATTCGTTGTGCGGCTCGAGATCGCCGTCGGGATGACGACCATCGGTACGGAGCGCGTTGCCGGGCTCGACTACGTTGCCGAAGTTGTCGTGCTCATGCTCGTCGTGGTGGGCTTCGTGGGGTTCGTCGGCATGATGTTCTTCACCATGCTCGTCGTGATGAGCCTCAGCGTGAGCTTCATGCTCGTGATGTTCCTCGCCTTCGTGCGATTCGGAGGCGCGGCCCTGGCCAATCGTCTCGCCAGGCAAAACTTCGGTGACGACGGGCGCGGATGCTTGCGCCGGGCTGTGGCTGTGCGAATCGCCGTGACCATGGCCGTGATCGTAATCCTCAAGATTTTCGAAAACGTCGCTGACGTACAGGAAGGCATCGCCGTCGAGTCCGATATCGACGAAGGCGGATTGCATACCGGGGAGGACGCGGGTGACGCGGCCTTTGTAGATGCTACCGACCAGCGCGAATTCTTTTTCGCGCTCGATATAAATTTCGACTAACTGACCTTCTTCCAAAATCGCAACCCGCCGTTCGTGGGAGGCTGCGGAAATAACCAACTCTTTCGACATGAAAAGTCCTCTTGATATGCGGCGCCGGAGAGGCCGGAGCCGCCTTTCCGCGATTCGCCGGACGCAATAAGCCCGCAAAGATTTGCGGATGCGCCGAAGATATCGCTGGGAGCGGCTGCAACTGGGCTGCAGCCACCGGACGGCATCGCACCGAGCTTGTGCTCGACGGCGACGCGGACGAATAGCCTGCTCTGCGAAACGCAGAGATACGAAGGCGATTGCTTGGAGGCGATGCCTTTGCGTACGAAGCGGAGGGGGCGGAAGGTGTGTAGCCCGGAGACACCGGGGTCATTCACAACGACGTCGCACTTCCTCTTGCTTACAAGGCCGGTCCGTTGCCGGGAGGGGCAAACGGCGGACGATGCTGTCCTCACACTAATATTCCTGCTTCTGAAACTATCTTCCGAACCGAAGCGGCGTTGAATCGCGTGTAGCGAATTCAGGCGGCGTGTTCGGGACTGACGAATCGCTCAGTTGACGAACCGGCGAATCCGGACGTTCATCACCAGACCTATCGCCAGGAAAACAAACAATGTGGCAGAGCCCCCGTAGCTCATAAGAGGTAGCGGAATGCCGGTGACGGGCATAGCGCCAATCACCATAGCCACATTTACTAAAACATGGAAACCAAGCGCGGCGGCTACGCCCATGACCAGGAACATGCCCGCACGATCTTTCGCGCGCTGAGCATTCTGCACGAGTCGGAGCAACAACGCCATATACAAACCCAAGGCAATTAGCACGCCCTTGAAGCCCTGCTCTTCCGCCCACGCCGACATGATGAAGTCGGAGTAACGAACGGGAATGTAGCCGAGCTGGTTTTGCGTGCCGTTACGAAATCCTTTACCCCAAAAACCGCCCGAACCAACGGCGATTTTCGATTGGAGCAATTGATAGCCGGAACCTTTTGCATCGTCTTCAGGATGCAGGAAGGAAGTGATTCTCTCACGCTGATACGGCTTGAGAATGTGCTTACTCACCGGAGGATAGAAAACACTCCCGACTAACAAAAGACCAGCCAAACCGAATACGGCTGCGTGCTTCCACTGCAATCCCCCCAGAAAAGCGCCTACGATCAAGAGGGGCACGAGCACTAGTGCGGTGCCCAAGTCGGGCTGTTTCAATATTAGCCCGAGTGGCAAACCAACTAAAAGCCCGGCTTTGAGCAGGTCACGAAGGGAAAGCTCGTCGGTACGCACTTCGGCAAAGAAGCGCGCCACGAAGATGATTATAATCAATTTTACGAGTTCCGACACCTGTAGAAATTCGCCGACGATAGGGAGCCACCTTTTGGCTCCAAACCGGGTATGTCCAAACAGCAAGACTGCTATCAAGGCGAGGACGCCGATCATGTACAGGATCCACGCCTGGTCGAGAATTAGATGATAGTCGAGACGGGAAAGCACGAACATCAGGATGAAGCCGACGGCCAGCCAGCGGATCTGCTTCATGTGCATGCCGGCCAGGCTGCTGCCTTGGGTGGCGGAATAGATCTCGAGCACACCTAAGGTGCAGATAGCCAAGACGATAGCGATCAGCCACCAGTCGTAGTCTCGTGTTCCGCGGGCATCATTCATAAAGTCTCAATCCTGCTGCCGCCGGGGGCTTACGCATCCGGCGAAATTCTTAGTGCTGCTGCGGCTTTGGCTCGCGCGGAACCGGAGTCCGCTGCTGAACTGGCGTTGCTTGCGGTTCGGCATCGCGCTTGTCTGGGGCTCGAACCACGGACGGGGCGACGGTTGCCGCCTGAGCTGTTTTCGCCGGGTCGTAAGGCTTGGCTGCGTCTGGTTTCGTTGCATCCGGCTTCGCTGCATCGGCGTTGATGATGCCTTCGGTGCGCTTGGCGCGCTTGTCGTAGAACTCCTTCACGACATCGCGCACGACCGGGCCGGCTGCTTCGCCGCCGTGCTGGCCGCTTTCCTGAACTAGAGCAGCGACGCAAATCTCGGGATTGCGCTTGGGCGCGTAGCCCACAAACCAAGCGTTATCGGCGAATTGT
This sequence comes from Candidatus Acidiferrum sp., assembly GCA_036266605.1. Taxonomy (GTDB): domain Bacteria; phylum Acidobacteriota; class Terriglobia; order Acidiferrales; family UBA7541; genus Acidiferrum. The sequence goes on from DATAMU010000046.1 coordinate 5,687, forward strand.
GATCCTTTGTGAATGAGATTCATCTTGCTGTAGCCGATGACCTGTGCCGTTCCGGACTTACCGCTGAACTCGACACCGGTGAGCCTGAGTTTTCCGCCCGTGCCGTGAGGTTCGTTGATCACGCCATACATCGCTTCGGTGACTTTTTCTACGGTCGCTTCGGAAATCGGGAATTTCTCTTCGGGGACGTTTGGCGCATCCTTCAGCATGTGGGGCTGCTTGAAAACGCCACCCGAGGCGATGCCACCGATGAGCCGGGCAAGCTGTAGAGGCGTGGTTTGAACGGCGCCCTGACCAGTCGAGACCGAAATGACTTCGCCGGCATACCACTTCCGATGGAAAGTGCGCTCGACCCATTCCTGGGATGGCATCAAGCCGGCTTCTTCAGCTGGCAGGTCGATGCCGGTCTTGTGACCGATGCCGAGGCCGCTAGCGTAATAGGCAAGCCGGTCGATACCGAGCTTCATGCCCACGTTGTAGAAGAATACGTCGCAGGACTCGAGAATAGCGTCGTGTAAGTTAACGATACCGTGGGACTTAACGCCGGTCTTTGAATAGTAGACCCAGCAATGATACTGACGACCAAAGAAGACGCCATAACCCGGGCAGGAAACCGTGTAGTTCTCCGACGGCATATGATCTTCGAGCATGGCCGTTGCGGTGACAATCTTGAAGACCGAGCCGGGAGCCAACTGGGCTTGAATCGCCCGGTTCAGAAGCGGCTTGAGGGGATCGTCGTTTAGATCTTTCCATTCCTTGGCAGAGATTCGAATTGCGAAGTCGTTGGGG
>DATAMU010000047.1:0-4545 GCA_036266605.1 Candidatus Acidiferrum sp.
CGGGCGCGCATTGGGAATAAACCCGATCAAGCGGCGGTTCTCCATTCGGAAGAGTTCAAAACACTCCTGACAATTGCCTGCCGAATGGCACCCAGGGCGAGATGCGCGAGCCTTCATGCTATTATATGGGCAGATAGCACACGGCAAGATATGGGCTGGTGCCAACAAATGGGCAGTAAGTCCACATGCACTAAACGACTTAGAGCTACCTAAGGTTAATGAATCGTGTGACTTAGCGAAATGACGAAAGCTGAACCCTCTGGAGAGCCAAATGCATCTCTAGTGGGCCGCTGAGAAACTATCCATGCTAAGAATCACAACAGAACAGAAAAAAGGAAAGGTCGTTCTGACCGTCGAAGGCCGGCTCGCCGGACCGTGGGTTGGAACACTCGAACATTCGTGGCGCGACGCGCGCGCCAACAACGAAAAAGTGTGCGTGAACCTGTGCGGCGTGAGCTTTATCGACCCAGCCGGGAAGACTCTGCTGAAAGAGATTCATCACCAAGGAGGTCTTTTGACGGCGGAGGGATGCTTGAACCAAGCGATCATTCGCGAAATCGGAGCCGAAGCCGGGAAAAAGCGCACCGAAGGTGGCGAAGGCGAGTCGGGCAATGGCACCAAAGGCTCCCACATCGTTTTTTACACGCTGCTGTTCAGCTTCCTGCTGAGCCCGGCGATCTCGCGCGCACAATCGAGCAAGCAGAATGGATTGCCACCGCAGGCTCCGAACGGCGTGGTGCAACTGACGCTGGAACAATCGGTCAACCTGGCGCTGAAACAAAACACGACGGCGCGGATCGCGCAAATCGCGGCGAAAGAAGCCGTTGAGCAAAAGAATATCGCGCGCGCGGAATTACTGCCGCAGGCAAACCTGAGCGTCGGCGAAGAATGGCAGCGCGTCAACCTCGCCGCGGAATTCGGTGGCGGAGGTTTCCCGGGGCTTCCTCCAGGTACGGTTTTCCCCGGACACATCGGACCATTCGCACTTTTCTCCGCGGGAGTGGGATTCAACGGACAGATTTTCGATCTCACCTTGTTCCGGCGCTATCAATCGGCACGCAGTTCGGCGGACGCAAGCCGACTCGATGCGCAGTCGACGCGTGAGCAAGTGATTTTGCTGGTGGTTTCGCAATACATCGGAACGCTGCGAGCGACGGCGGACGTGCAAGCTTCGCAATCGCGTGTCGATCTGGCGCAAGCGCTGTACGACCAGGCTTCGGACTTGCAGAAGCAAGGCGTCGGCACCGGCATTGACACTCTGCGCGCCAACGTGGAGCTGCAAAACGAAAAACAGCGGTTGATCGAAGCCGAAGCGCAGAAGAAGACGAACATCTTCGGATTGAGCCGGCTTTTGAATCTCGATCCGCGACAGCAAGTGGAACTGGCGGATTCGCTGAGCTTCTTCGAAACGCCGCAGCCGGAACTCGAACAGAGCATCGAGGAAGCTCTTGCGGCACGTCCGGAATGGAAATCGCTGGAAGAACAGATCAAGGCGGCGAACTACGAAAAGAAGGCGTCGAGCGAGTCGCGGCTGCCATCGGCGCACTTCAGCGGCAATTACACACAGCTGGGCACGTCACCGACAGCGGTGATTCCGACGTACACGTACTCCGGCAACATTTCGATGCCGCTGTTTACCGGCGGCCGGATCCACGCGGAGATCGCACGCGCGAACCTGGAAATCCAGCGCATCGAGCAGCAGCAGGAAGATCTGCGCAATTCGATCGCGCTTGACGTGAAGACCGCGTTGATCAATCTCGATTCCGCGCGGAACGAAGTCACGGTAGCGAACTCGGGTGTGCAACTGTCGCAAGAAGAAGTGGACCAAGCGCGCGACCGCTTCAAGGCGGGCGTGGCGAACAACATCGAAGTGATCCAAGCGCAGGATTCTCTGGCGCGCGCCAATGACAATCAAATCGCGGCGCTGTACCGGTTCAATCAAGCGCGCGCGGATCTGGCGAGGTCGATCGGCCAGATGGAAAAGATTTACGCCAAGTGAGGGTGCAATGAGTGTGGACATCGAAGAACAGTTGGAGAGCCCGCGAGTGAAAACGGAAACGACGATTCGCGAGTTCCCGATCGAAGAGCCGAAGAAGGGACTCGCAAGCCCGAAGGTGCGGCGGTTCCTGATGATCGGCGGCATCGCCGCGCTGGCTCTCGTCGTCGGATTGTTCTTTTATTTCCACGATCGCGAGAGCACGGACGACGCGCAGGTCGATGGGCACATCACGCCGGTGGCGTCGAAGATCTACGGACGCGTGGCGGAAGTGCTGGTGCTGGACAACCAGCCCGTGAAAGCCGGCCAGATACTCGTGAAGATCGATCCGCGCGATTACCAGGCGGCGCTGGATCAGGCAAAGGCGCAACTCGCACTCGCGGAAGCGGATGCGCAGTCGGCGGGAGTGGACGTGCCGCGCACGCGCGAAAACGTGGCGAGCGGAACATCGAGCGCGGACGCGCAGCTCTTGGGAGCGCAAGCTTCGTTGGCGATGGCGCAATCGACGTATGAGCAAGCGCAGACAGCGGATTTGGCGTACGCGCAGGCGAACATCGACAAGAGCAAGGCGAATTCAGAGCTCGCCAAGGCCGATCTCGCACGCTACAAGCCGTTGCTCGACAAAGCGGAAATTTCGCAGCAGCAATATGACGCGGCGAAAGCGAATGCAGACGCAACAGCGAGCTCGCTGAAAGCGGATCAGGAAAAATTGAGCCAGGCGCAACGCAACATCGACATTGCGAAGGCGCAGGTCGCAGCCGCGCAAGCGCGCGTTGAACAAGCAAAGGCAGGAGTTGCGTCAGCACACGCCGACACGAAGCAAGTGAACATGCGCGCCGCAGATGCGCAAGGCAAAGCGGCGAAGGTGCAAGAGATGCGGGCCGCGGTGGAAGCGGCGACGTTGAACTTGAGCTACACGCAACTTGTCGCGCCGGTGGACGGCGTCGTGACGCACAAGCAAGTCGAGCCGGGACAGATCGTGCAGCAGGGGCAAGGGCTGATGGTTGTGGTGCCGCTGCAAGACGTGTGGGTTACGGCGAACTTCAAAGAGACTCAATTGCGCAATATGAAGCCGGGACAGAAAGCGGAAGTTCACGTCGACACCTACGGCAAAACGTTTGAGGGGCATGTGGATTCGATCGCGGGCGCGACGGGAGCGGTTTTGAGCTTGCTGCCGCCGGAGAATGCGACGGGCAACTACGTGAAGGTTGTGCAGCGCATTCCAGTGAAGATCATCGTGGACAAGATTTCGCCGGACGTGGCGGTGTTGCGGCCGGGGATGAATGTGGATGCGACGGTGATTACGAAATAAGAAGAGAGTTGACAGTCGACAGTTGAAAGTCGAAAGCGGAAAGAAAAATCGGGCGGTGTTTGGCACATCACGTCCGGACAAGTTGAGGCGCAGCGATGCCGCGCCCGTACATGAAGAGAAAAACGAAGCGAGCAGTGGTGACGAGTCGAAACGGGATCGCAGTTGGAACGTCCAAGTAAATGAAGAGCAAGATTCTAGCGAAGCTGAGGACGCCGGACGGTCACATCAATCCCTGGGTGATCGCGCTGACGGTGACGCTCGCGACGTTCATGGAAGTGCTGGACACTTCGATCGCGAACGTCGCACTGCCGCACATTTCCGGAAATTTGTCCGCCGGCGCGGACGAATCCACTTGGGTTCTCACCTCGTATCTCGTATCGAACGCGATCGTGCTGCCGCTGTCGGGCTGGTTTTCGTCGCTGATCGGACGAAAGCGGTTCTACATGACGTGCGTGGCGATCTTCACCATCAGTTCGTTTTTGTGCGGGCTGGCGCCAAGCCTGGGCATTCTTGTTTTGTTCCGCGTGTTGCAGGGCGTCGGCGGCGGCGGATTACAGCCGAGCGAGCAAGCGATTTTGAACGACACGTTTCCGCTGGAAAAGCGCGGCATGGCGTTCGCGGTTTACGGATTGGCGGTGGTTGTGGCGCCGACGATCGGACCGTGGCTCGGTGGATGGATCACCGACAATTTTTCATGGCGCTGGATTTTTTATATCAATGTCCCGGTCGGAATCCTTTCGCTGATTCTGACGTCGTTTTTGGTCAGCGACCCGCCGTACATGAAGAAAGAAAGTGTGAAGAGCGGATTCCGGATCGATTACATCGGCATCGGGTTGATCAGCCTCGGTCTGGGCAGCATGCAAATTATTTTGGACAAGGGCGAGCGCGAAGACTGGCTGTCGTCGGGATTCATCCAGATTTTCGCGGTATTGATGGTGGTCGGAATCATCGGCGGAATTATCTGGGAGCTGCGCGAGAAGCATCCGGTGATCGATTTGAAGATGTTGAAGGACCGGAATTTCGCAGTCGCGACGGTGGCGATGTTTTTCCTCGGCTTCGTGCTGTACGCGAGCACGGTGCTGATTCCGCAGATGTTGCAGGAATTGCTGGGATACACGGCGCAGCTTTCGGGAATGGCGTTATCTCCTGGCGGCGCGGTGATCATGTTCATGATGCCGGTCGTCGGTTTTCTTGTGGCGAAGGTAGACACGCGGTTGTTGGTGACGTTCGGGTGCGT
>DATAMU010000048.1:0-2643 GCA_036266605.1 Candidatus Acidiferrum sp.
ACGTTGAACGTCTTCGCGACGTAAGCGCCGAAATCTTTCAGGTCCATTCCGGGCTTTTTCGGATCGCGATCGCTGTTGGTCGGGGAATTGATGTAAGCGCGAAACGGCCAAGCGGCGACGGCGAGTCGGTCGCGTGCGGCGGCGGGAAAATTGACGTGAGGAGTGTTTTCAGCACCGGCGCCGGCCCGGGCGAGGGAACTGGTGAAGGTTCCGCCGACTGCAAGACCGGCGGCACTTGCGCCTAGCGCCTTCGCAAAATGTCGTCGCGAGATTGTTTCGCTCACGTCGCCTCCACGCTCGAAACGCACCGATGGTACACCCATCGCAAAGGTGACGGCAGTTCACTTCTCAAATTGGCCGGGAAACGTTTCAGCGAGAAGAGCTACCTTTTAACCAAGAAGGAGCCAGCGATCACAAATTTACGCGCCGCAATCGCAGCGCGTTGCCGATCACGGAAACAGAACTCAGACTCATGGCCGCGCTTGCGATCATTGGTGAGAGCAACCAGCCGAATGCTGGATACAAGACTCCCGCAGCGAGCGGAATGCCCAACGTATTGTAGAGAAATGCGAAGGCGAGATTTTGTTTGATGTTTCCGATCGTGGCGCGGCTGAGCCTCCGAGCGCGCAAAATTCCACGAAGATCGCCTTTCAACAAAGTGATTCCGGCATTTTCGATTGCGACGTCGGTGCCGGTTCCCATCGCGATGCCGACGTCGGCCGCGGCGAGAGCAGGGGAGTCGTTGATGCCATCTCCGGCCATCGCAACGACGTGGCCTTGTTTGCGAAGACGGTCGACAATTTCGGCCTTCTGTTGCGGCTGCACTTCAGCTTCGATTTGATCGATGCCAAGTTCGCGAGCAACGCGTTGAGCAACTTCACGCCGATCGCCGGTTGCCACGACAACATGAATCCCGTCCGCGCGCAGTTCGCGAATCGCAGCTTCTGCGGAAGCCTTAATGGGATCGCTTAGCGAGATCGATCCGGCAAGTTTCCCGCCGATCGCGACGTAGGCAAGCGTGGCCGATTCATTTATAGCGGCGTTCGTCTTCGCGAGGGAAGTGTCCACACCGCGGTCTGCGAGAAAGTGGAGTGTACCGACGCGCACAATGTCGTTTTCAACGCGGCCTTCAGCGCCGCCGCCAGCCGTCGCGTGAAAATCTGAGACTGGCGCCAGGGTGAGTTGTTTTTCTTGCGCAGCGCGAACGATCGCACGCGCTAGCGGATGCTCGCTCGCCGCTTCCAGGCTGGCGGCAAGACGCACGATTTCAGTTTCGCTTAGCCCGCTGGATTCAAACGTAGCTACGTTTTCGACGGTCGGCTTGCCTTCGGTGAGTGTTCCGGTTTTGTCGATGACGAGCGTATCGACTTTTGCGAGCGTTTCGAGGGCTTCGGCGTTGCGAACGAGGACTCCGGCGTGAGCGCCACGTCCGACGGCGACCATCACCGACATTGGCGTCGCCAAGCCGAGCGCGCATGGGCAGGCGATGATGAGTACAGCGACCGCCGCGACGAGTGCGTGTGCGAAGCGCGGTTGCGGTCCGACGAAGAACCACACCGCGAACGCGATCGCGGCGGCAGCGACAACGGCGGGAACGAAATACGAAGATACTTTGTCGGCGAGGCGCTGCATCGGGGCGCGGCTGCGTTGCGCTTCGCTGACGAGTTTTACGATTTGCGCGAGTGTAGTTTCGTTGCCGACGCGCTCCGCGGTCATGATGAAGCTGCCGCTCGTATTCAGCGTGCCGCCTGTGACTTTGTCGCCTGCGGATTTTTCGACGGGCATCGGCTCGCCGGTCACCATGGATTCATCGATGGCGCTGGCCCCTTCGCGAATCACGCCATCGACGGGGACGCGTTCGCCGGGGCGCACGCGCAGGGCGTCGCCCGGGATGAGTTGGTCGAGCGTCACGTCTTGCTCGGCGCCGTCATTGCGATTCGGTCCATCGCCAATCGCAACGATGCGGTGAGCCTGTTGTGGCGCGAGATCGAGCAGCGCGCGAATCGCACCGGAAGTTTGCTGGCGCGCGCGCAGTTCGAGAACTTGGCCGAGCAGAACGAGAGCTGTGATGACTGCGGCGGCCTCGAAGTAAACGGGAATCGCGCCGCCCGCATCTCGCAGCGATGGCGGAAAAATTTGGGGAAAGGCGACGGCGATGACGCTGTAGAAATACGCGGTGCCGGTGCCGAGTCCGATCAGCGTGAACATGTTCGGGCTGCGATGCACGAGCGAGGCCCAGAAGCGCTGGAAGAATGGCCAGCCGCACCAGAGCACGACCGGAGTTGCGAGCGCGAGTTCGATCCATTGCAGCGTTGAGGTCGCGAGGTGGGGCAGTAGGGATTCGCCGCCCATCGTCAAAAACAACAACGGGGCAGAGAGAGCGATCGCGATGAAAAAGCGTTTGCGCATCGCGTCGTATTCGGGATCGGCTTCGACTGCGGCGATCGGATCCATCGGTTCGAGCGCCATACCGCAGATCGGGCATGAACCTGGGCCGATTTGCACAATTTGCGGATGCATCGGGCAGGTGTAGCGCACGCCTTCGGCGGCCTTCGTGGTCGCGGTTGCGGGAGAGCTGATTGAAATATTCGCGGTCGCTGCTGCGTGAGAACTTTGCGGCGGAGGCGTCGTTGCGTGTGAGCA
>DATAMU010000049.1:0-3437 GCA_036266605.1 Candidatus Acidiferrum sp.
GCGAAACACAACGTCACCCTCGACGTTGACCAGATCGTATAGCCCGATCGAAAACCGGCTCTCCACCGAAACCAGGTTGATCGAGTCCACCACCGCATTGATCTGCGGCAGCCCTTTGCCGCCGACAACACGCCGCAACAGCGCCTCAGCGCTCCCTCGATATCGCGCCGGATCCTTGCCCAGCGCCTTATAAGCCGCGCGCGTTGCCACGATTTCCGGCGCCTCCAGCACTCCGCGCGGAAACGGCAACTTCAAAATCTCGTTCACGCGCTGCTCCATCAGCGCCACAAGCTCGGCTGGCGCCGCCGGCGCCTCCACCGAAGCCGTAACGCACCCCAGCGCCGTCCGCGGACATTTCCGCCTCAACCCATCATCAATCGTCACTTGCATTCGCCAATCCTACCCGATGACCACTCATCAATGCGCAAAGAGATTCTCGCCCGCGCAATGATCCCCGTGTCTGCCCCAGTCCTCAACGCCGAAAGCACCCAAAACCGTGTCTCCACCAATTGTGAACCAGAGAAACGTACTGTAGAATTGGTGGTCGCTGCACCGCGCGTTTCCGCGCCTGTAGGCTCGTAGCTCAGTTGGTTAGAGCGCCACCTTGACACGGTGGAGGTCTGGGGTTCGAGTCCCCACGAGCCTACCATTCCTCTTCATACCTCACTGATTCCCACCCACGCATCCGTCGCCTCAAGGGTAAAATGTCTCGCAAGGACGGTCCTAAGATATGAATCGAACTCCAGGTCACACTCGCCGCAATTTCCTGCGCGCCACCAGCGCCGCCGGGCTCGCTGCCGCTTCCGGACGAGTCACCTTACCTGAGCAACAACAAGCAGCCTCCAAAGGAAGCATCACTCCCAGCGACGGCGGCGAACACCTCATCCACTTTCGCGACGGCGGCAACCTCTTCATCAAATTTGGTCTCGCATCGGGCTCGCCGAATCTCGCCATGGGTACTCAGCAAGTCACCATCGGCACCGGCATCCCGGTTCATCGTCATCTGCAAACCGACGAAGCTTTCTATGTTCTTGGTGGCAGCGGCACATTCCTGCTCAACGACGTTCCAACCCCAATTGAAACAGGCGCGACGCTCTTCATCCCTCGAAACACCTGGCACGGCTTCGTAAATCACGACCACGAATTGCTTCTGCTCTGGACCGTCACACCCGCCGGATTCGAAGGTTTCTTCCGCGACACCTGCAGCCCACCGGGTGCTCCGCAAAAGCACTTCACGCGCGAACAGATCCATGAGCTCGCAAGCAAATTCGCAACCGAGTTCCGATAAAGCGAATCTCGCATCGATCCGAGAAACAGTCTCCACGGAATCCGATCCGTACTCGCAGCCTGCCCAATTCGAACCGTCTGGCGGTATGCTTAACGCGCTGCTTCCGAACGCTCGCCGCCATGACATCGCTTGACGCACCGTATGCCTCATCCGCCGTTGTAAAAATTCTCCTTTGCCTTGGCATCGGTCTTTCTTTGTTGCTGGGATTCCGACTTAGGGGCGAAGGTGCTCCCGAAGATTCCAACGTTGTCGCCGTCAGTTTCGACGCTTCGGGCGATCGCTTGCTGGCTGGAACGCAAGCCGGAGAGATATTTCTTCTGAATGTCCACGACGGAACCGTTCTCGAATCTTGGCACACACAACGATCGTGGCTTGACCGCCGGCCAGCGCCATTTAATTCCATTGCATTCGCGCCCGATGGAACCTTCGCCGTTTTCGCCGGCACCACCGAACTTAAATTAATCGCGTTCGCGCACTCCGGATCTTCCACAGATATCGGCACTCTTTCGCGTGCATTCGGCGGAGCCGCCGTCAGTCCTAACGGCCGGCAAGCCGCGGCGATTTCGTCTGCGGAAAAACTGCTCGTCTGGAATCTGAATCGACCGAGTGCGCCACTCGATTTCGGTAACGCCGACGCCGGCGTCTACGGCGCAAGCGCTTTCAGTCCTGATGGACGAAGTATCGCCTTGGCCGGCCATACCCTCAGCATGCTTGACGCAAAGACCGGCGAGAAGCGCTGGTCTCACCCTCGAGACACCTACGCCAACCTATCCGTTGCGTTTCGTCCCGATGGAAACGTCCTGGCCAGCGGAAGTCAGGATTCCACCATAAAATTGTGGAGCGCCGGCACCGGAAACGAACTCTCGATTCTTCGCGGCCATCACGGCTACGTTGAAGGCTTATCGTTCGGCCCCGACGGAAAAACACTGGCATCCTGGACAAGCGACGGCCAGTTGTTTCTCTGGAATCTCTCTGCCGCCACCAATGAGCACCTTCCGACAAAACTAGCCGGTTCTACCGGCGGCGCAACTTTCAGTTCAGACAGCCGCTGCCTCGCCTCCGGTGAACCGCGCAAGACCATTGGATTTTGGGACACGCAGACCGGAAAGAAAATCCGCGACATCTCGATCACTTCGGCTCAACTCCGCTGAACTCTCACGGTTAAGCCGCGCGCGCCGCCTAACCACCTCGCCTAGGTGCCTGATATGCACAATTCCCTGTATGCCGCGCCGCCACCCTTGGCGCTATGATTCCAACATGTTGGAGCCAGCAGAAAAGCAAAATCCGTCCGCACCTGAACGCGACGCGGACTCGAACGCACAGAATTCCCCCGTCGATCCCGTCGAGGAAGCCTCCGAAGAATCTTTCCCCGCAAGTGACCCTCCCGGCTGGATCGGCGAACCTACGATTCAATCGCCATCCAATCCAAAAAAGTAGCGCTTCGGCGCACGCGCTCGACAAACACGCTTACTCCGCTCACCACATAGCACCCGGGTTGAGCCACCGCCGAGCCGGATGCTATTCTCGTTATATGCCGGACCCGGTCATCACTTCGCCCGAATCGATGCCCGCCGCGACCGGTGCAACCACCCCGAACGCAAGCGCCGCCGTTCCAACAGCGCCACTCCCCTCCACCCCCGTCTCCGAGCCCCACGAACACTCCCGCCGCCAGCTCGAAGCCCTCCTCGAAGTCAGCGAAGCCATCTCCCAACAGCGCGACCTCACCGTCCTCTTCCACGATCTCTCCGAGCGCCTCCACACCGTCGTCGATTTCGATTTCCTCACGCTCACTCTTCACGATCCCGTCCGCAACGTCATGCGCCTCCACATTCTCGAGACGCGCATCCCCCACAACAAACACATCGGCGCCGAAACTCCCGTTGACGGCCATCCGTCCGGTGAAGTCTGGCGCACTCAGGAAACTTTCGTGGTCAGTGACACCGCCGAAGAAGCGCGTTACCCCGAATTCATGCAGCGTCTCCGCGACGAAGGCGTTCGCAGTTTCGCGCTCGTTCCGCTCACCACCGCGCAGCGCCGCCTTGGGGCCATGGGTTTCGGCCGCCTCATTCCGCGCCGTCTCACAGAGGCCGACAGCGAGCTCGCCTTTATGAAGCGCGTCGCCAGCCAAGTCGCTGTCGCCGTAGACAAC
>DATAMU010000050.1:0-7215 GCA_036266605.1 Candidatus Acidiferrum sp.
AGTTTGGGGGAATGGGTAAGTATAGAGGATTCGCTGCATTGCGGTTCGAACGAGGGCGACGGACGATTGCAACATCAGTTCCCTATCTTCAGAAAAGGACACGAGGAGGGATGCGATGGGACGAGTGCTGAAATGCTCGGACGTTCATTTGGGATGCAAGTTTGAGGTACGCGGCGAGACAGAGGAAGAGATTTTGCGACAGCATGCGGAACACGCGAAGAAGGAACACAAGCTGACGGAGATTCGGCCGGAAGATTGGGAGTCTGCGCGGAAGGCGATTCGCGAGGAGGTAGGGAGAAAGACGGCGACGAGATAGTTTGGACGGCTGACGAGAATAGGTACGGCAAGCAAAGGCGTAAACCGGACCGCGCTTGAAGTTGACGGCCGGGCAAGCTGGGGCGCAGCGTGCTGCGCCCCTACAAGATCGAGGTGGTGCTGAAGTAAGAGGTCGTTATGCGGTGGGAGTGGTTGGCTCCGAAGAACTTGGTCGGAGCCACTTTACTTTCCAGACGAGGATGATGAGCAGGGCGAGCGCGATTACGTTGGCCAGGCCGTAGTGGGTTTCTTTGGTGCGGACGACGATGGTGACGATGCGGCCGATGTTGACGACGAAGAGTGCGGCCATGGCGCCGACGTAAAGGAGAACGGAGCGCCAGGTCTGCATGCGTTTCCAGTTCATCAGGAAGACGGTGGCGAAGAGCATGGAGAAGATCTGCATGTTTTCGGCGCCCGAGCATTGCCACGTGATGATGACATCGACGTTGGGCGTGATGACGTGGTCGCCGACGGTATGCGAGCCGGGCACGACAGCGCTGGCGATACGGGCCCAGATGGGGCCGAGGGTGTCCCAGTTGGCGTGCATGAAGTACGGCGCGATGACGACGAACGTGGCGAGAAGCGCGACGAGAACATAGGTTGGCGTCTTGAGTTGGGAAAATTGAAACGAACTGGATTTGGCCGAGGCCGACGCGGCCGCGACGTCAGGTCCAGGCACAACGTAGGGCGATACCTGCGTCGAAGCTGCGCCAAATGGACGTGCCGCATCGGCAGCACTCGTGTTCGAATTGCGTGGATCTGGATTCGACTGGGCTCGGGCTGGTGCGCTACCGCTCATCGTGTGGTCAGTTTGAGAATGCCGATCACGAACATACCAACAAAGAGCGTGATGTAGGCCGTGTGACCGTCAAACTCGTCGCCGGACAGCGGACCGCCCGGAGGCGGAGGCGCGGGTGGCGTGACGGGCGTGATGATCGGAGGCGAAGTCCCGATTGTCGGGCCGCCATGGCCTTTTCCAGGTGGAACGTAGAAAGGCGGAATGAACCAGAAAGGATGGTGCGCTGCAGCCAGGACAGCCGGGGTGACCGGAGCGCCTCCGGCGGCGGGCGGCAACGGCGCCAACACAGGAGCTGCTTCGCTGCTTGCAGCCAAAGTCAGCGGCGCAGCGGGCGCCTCCTCGGGATCTTCCAACAAAGCCGGCGGTACGTCTTCGCTTGGCTGCATCGGCGAAACGCTGACGAGGTTGCCGCACCGAGCAAGAACCGTCTTGCCGCAGAAAGTCATTACGTACTCGCCCTTTTTGACGACGACGGGGCGAGCAGCCCACTTGATTTCGTTGCCCTTGCGGAACGTGGAAAAGGTGACGATGTCTTCGGGCAGTGCGTGCATCGACGCGTTGCGATCGGCGCAGTCGCCATAAAAATCGTGCAGGGTGGGATCTTCCTTTACGCGCTCGAAGAATTCATCCACTGAGTTGAAGCCACCGCGGAGAAGAGAGTAGCGCAACGGGCGGAAAGTGGCGTGAATGATCGGCGTATTTACCACGGAAGCCGTCGCGCGCGCGGGATTCGCAGCCGGAACAGCCGGCTTGGATGGCGCTGCCAGTCTCTTGGCTCCGTGATTCACGGCTTGAAACAAAAACAAGCCGCAAATCAGAACGAAGATTGCCCCTCGAATCTTCTTACTCATCGCCCTTTTCCATTTCCTTTGTTACCGACCGAACCTTGCGAACGACGCGCGAGGTCCGATTCAACCTTGGGTACTTCCTTGGGTGCCGCCAAAACGTTGCATAAATGCTACCGATGGTGCATGCACGGGTCCATCGCCGTTTCGTTCTGTAGGTACTGGGAGAAATAGGATTATCGCCGACCTGTACCACAGTACAACTGCCTCGTCTTCAATTACTTTTCGTAAAACACAACATCGCGTACCAGTACGTGGCCGACGACGGGTGTGCAACTTTTTGGTTTATCGCGGAAAAAGTGTGCACAAGCGGAGACTACTGAAACTGTTTTTGAAAGGCAGCGAACTGTTGTTTCAATTCGGTGACTTCGTTTCGAAGGTCGGAGACTTCCCTTTCGAGTTCCATGAGTCGTTCTGAGTACGTTGCGGATACGCTGGCTTCGTGTGCGGCCGGGGAGCCGTGCGCCGGCGACTGCGGCTGGGTTGACCCGGACTGTGATTGAGTGTGATCGGCTACTTCGCCGGAGAGGAGATGAGCGTAGCGAGCTTCTTTGGTTCCAGGTTGGCGAGCGAGCAACTTTACGAGCGGCGGCTGGCGATTCATCAGGAGGTTGAGGGCGGAATGGACGGCGTTCAAGTCGTCGAATGCATACATGCGTTCGGTGCGGGTGCGGAGCTCGCCGGGCGTTTGGGGGCCACGAAGGAGCAGGACGCAGATCAAGGCGGTCTCGTGGCGGTGGAAGTTGAAGACGTCGGCAAGGCGATGCTCGAATTTTGGGACGCGGCTGTCGGTGGCGGCGGAGCGGGCCAGGTTTTGGTCTCCGAGAGAGTGGAGAGCGCGGCGAACGGATTCTTCGTCGAGATCCATCACCGGTTCCCGATTGGACTTTTGGTTGGCGGCGTTCTGGAGAGCGTTGAGGGACAGAGGGTAATAGTCGGGCGTGGTGATTTCTTTTTCGATGAGGCAGCCGAGGATGCGGGCTTCGACAGGGGAAAGGTTGAAGTTCACCTGAATATGATACACGACGGTTTGCGAGGTTTGCGCTGGGCTGAAGCGGTTGGGGTTGGCTAGCTCGCGGCGAGCTGCTTCATGAATTCACGGACGTCGAATGGAGGTTCGTCGTATTGGACGCCGGGCTCCATGATCTTCATCGGGAATCGGGCGGCGAGTTCGAAGACCTTGTCCATGTTCGCGCCTTTCGACCAACCTGGTTTTACATGGTTGAGGATTTGGAGGAGCAAGGTTCGGGCCCAAACGGATTCGACGCTGGCATCGGCGGCGCAAACTTGTTGAAGGGCGTGGATGCCGATCGATGACGATTCTCCGGGTTTGCCGCGGGATTGAACTTCCTGGATGGTGGTCCAGACGGCACGCAAATCGGCCGGGCTTACTTCCGCGGCTTCTTTTCCATCGGATGGAGAGGTCATTTCGTGGACATAATAACCGAAGCACGGGCGAATCGAGCGGTGTGTCAGCGGACAAAACAAAGAGGGCACGTCGTGCCGTGCCCTCAGATCGAAAGCGAATTGTCAGCGGAACCGGTTACGCAGTGACGGCGCGAAGCTTGGCGTCAGCGGATTTTTCTCGCCGAACCTGAGCGAGAGCTGAAGTGACGTCGCTCTTTTTGAAGGGCGAGGCGATCAGATCGACTGCGCCGTGACGCAGAGCTTCCAGATATTCGTCCCAGTCGGCGAGACGCGAAGTGACGACGACGGGAACGTTGCCGGCTTTGTTCGTCTGCGCGGCGGGGAGAAGATCGAGATAGCTGCCATCGGCCAGATGACGCTCGCAAAAAACCATGCCAACCGGCTTGCTGGCCAAAAGCTCGCGGCCTTCGCTGAGATGCGCGGCCTGCACGGGCTTCAATCCCTCGGTTTGCAAGATCGAGCTGAGGGCCTTGCGGGTTTCGGGGTCAGAAGCGATAACGAGAATCTCTTTGTCGTTCATGTGAAGCTCCTGGGGACTGGGTCGGAGGCTCAGCCTTTCAAGTTGTTCGAGATCGAATCGGCAGTTACAGAGAATCTCTACGGGGAGAATCACTGGGCTGCAGCAAAAACTTGTTCACTCAAGTGCTACTAATTATGATGCGTAATTGCGAGCAACAGGTTACTCAAAATTTAAATTCGCGCTATCCGTGTTTTACCTTAGAGGTCGAAAAGTACGGGTGCAATAGTACGAAAGGACCGATGGAAGTTGATTGAATAGAGAATTTCAATTCGGGAAAATGAGCGTGTACGTTAACGGAAATTTTAAAGGCAAAGTTCACGTTTACTTGATGAGTTTCGTCGTTCGCCGCCGTGACAATGCGTGGCAATGCGGATGAGCGGACCGAGCAAGAAGGTTTCGAGTCAGCACATCCTAACGAAGAATTTCGGATGCGGCGGCGGTAGACTCTGACGCAAAGGGAGTTCTAATGTATAATTTGGTCCGGGCGGTCGTGGCGGAACTGGCAGACGCACTAGCTTGAGGTGCTAGCGCCGCAAGGCATGGAGGTTCGAGTCCTCTCGACCGCACCAAAATTTGAAATCGATTTCAGATGGGACCAGCGCCGGAGAGGTTTTCCGGCGATTTTGTTTTTAGCGCCACCCATGCAAGGGAAAAGATAACGCTGAGGCGCAGAGAACGATGAGGAGCGCGGAGAGTCGTTCGAAATGGATGCCTTGCGGCGAACGGCGAGGCCCGACGGGCGATCGACACCGGTGACACCCATCCAGTGGCGTTCAAATAAAAATAGACCTTACAATGTTTGACTACTGTTTTTTGGGCTGGGACGCAGGGGCTGATGCCGGCGACTTGCTCGCAGGCGTCGAGTTGGACGGCGGAGCCGTTTGCGGAGTCGATTGCACAGGCGCCGGAGTCGGGGTGGTATTCGACTGAGGAACTGGCGTCACTGGAGCAGGAGTCGCGGGCACAGATTTGGCTGGTGCCGGCTTGGAAGTTCGCTCGAGAACCGAGCCGGCGGTGCCACCTGCCTTATCAACACGGAGCACCAACGCCATCGCGCAAACCATGAACATCACGGCGCACCAGGTGGTCGCTTGGGAAAGCAGGGACGCGGCACCGCGAGGACCGAAAGCGGTTTGACTGCCTGCGCCACCGAAGGCGCCGGCGAGGTCAGCGGCTTTGCCGCTCTGGAGCAGCACGACGATGATCAGCACGAGGCAGTTCATGATGAAGAAGGCGCTCAGCAGCCAGCCGGCAAACCGGAATCCGATGAGAATGACCGCGAATCCGATCAAGAGCGAGATGGTCCACTTCATCCAGCTTGGCATACCTTGCATTGCTTACCTCTTAAGTGCGGCCTGGCCGCGATAAATTCGCGCGATTAGACGCGCATTGTTAATTCGAGAGCCCGCGAAATACGATCAGCCCAGAAAATTTACGATCGATGCGAAGGATTTCGGGTCGAGACTTGCGCCGCCGACCAATGCCCCGTCGAGCTCTTCCTGAGCCATCAAGCCCTTGATGTTATCGGGCTTGACGCTGCCGCCGTACAGGATACGAAGGGCGGAGGCGTGGGCCACCGAAAACTTCTTAGCCGCGCATTGGCGAATGAAAGCGTGAGCGGCGGCGGCGATTTCAGGCGTCGCCACTTTTCCCGTCCCAATCGCCCAAACTGGCTCGTATGCCAACAGGATACGGGAGAATTCGTCGGGGGTCAACGCGCCGGGGCCGTTGGTGAACTGGCGCTCGAGGACCTCCTTTTCGAGGCCGTTGGTGCGCTCCTCGTCGGTTTCGCCGACACAGACAATGGGGGTGAGGCCGGCGCTGAGCGCCATAAGCGATTTCTTTGCAACGTTATCGTCGCTTTCGCGGAAGAGCTGGCGGCGTTCGGAGTGGCCAACGATGACGTATTTGCAGCCGGCTTCGGCGAGCATCGCGGCGGAGATTTCGCCGGTGAAGGCGCCATCCTGGCTCCAGGAGAGGTTTTGGCCGCTGATGGCGATCTTAGTTCCCTTTGTGGCGTCCACGGCCGTTGAGATCGCCGTGAAGGGGGGCGCGATCACGATGTCGGCGTGGGCGCAATTGGCCACTGCCGGCGTGAAAGCGGAGAAGAAGGCACGGGTTTCGGCAAGCGTTTTGTACATCTTCCAGTTGCCGGCCATGACGCGGCGACGGTGGCTCATGAGGTCCTCGATTCGTGGGAAGTGCGGTTGATGTTGACGGAGGTCACTTGTTGGTGAGCGCCTCGACGCCGGGGAGCTTCGCACCGCCCAGGAATTCGAGCGAAGCGCCGCCGCCGGTGGAGATATGCGAAACGCGTTTCGAAACGCCGGACTGGTGGGCGGCTGCTACGGAATCACCGCCGCCGACGATGGAGATAGCGCCTTTGTCTGTGGCGTCTGCGACTGCTTTTGCGATTTCCAGCGTGCCCTTCGCGAAGGCGGGCATTTCGAATACTCCCATCGGGCCGTTCCAGACAATGGTCTTGGCTTTCGCGATTTCGGCGGAGTAGGCGGCGATTGTTTTGGGGCCGATGTCGAGGCCCATTTGATCGGCAGGCGTGGCGGTTACGTCGCAGATTGTTGCGGGTGCGTCGGCTTTGAATTCCGGCGCTACGACGTGGTCGGTCGGGAGTAGCAATTTAAAATTTTTGGCTTTGGCATCGGCGATGAGACGCTTCGCGAGGTCAAGCTTGTCGTCTTCGACGAGCGATTTGCCGATTTGCAAGCCCTGCGCTTTTTCGAACGTGTAGGCCATGCCGCCGCCGATGAGCATCACGTCGGCGATCTTCATGAGATTTTCGACCACTTCAATTTTGTCGCTGACCTTCGCGCCACCGATGATCGCGACGAAGGGGCGCGACGGGTTTGAGATCGCTTTGCCGATGTAGGCGAGTTCCTTCTCCATCAGGAGACCGGCTGCGGCTTGCTTTACGAACTTCGTGATGCCAACGACCGATGAATGCGCGCGGTGCGCGGAGCCGAATGCGTCGCAGACGAAGAGACCATCACAGAGTTGCGAGAGTTGCTTCGAAAAGGCTTCGCCGTTCTTTTCTTCTTCGGGATGAAAGCGGACATTCTCGAGCAGCAGGACGCCGCCATCGGCGAGCGATTTGCTCTTTGCCTCCGCGTCATCTCCGACACAGTCCGTGGCGAAGACAACGGGCGTGCCGAGCATCTCGGCGAGCTTGCTGGCGACGGGCGCGAGTGAATACTTCGGATCGGGTCCGCCCTTCGGGCGGCCCAGGTGGGAAGCCAGCACGAGGCGCCCGCCTTTTTGGATTGCGAGCCGAAGAGTCGGGAGGGTTTCGC
>DATAMU010000051.1:0-4866 GCA_036266605.1 Candidatus Acidiferrum sp.
GTCGCGTTGGCTCGCCCTTTGACGGAGGGTTCGCCCCGAAGCAACGAAGGTTACGCATCGCCGCTATTTCCCGACGGCGTGCGATGCTACGCATCAAATTTTCTATCCCATGGAACCCGGAAGCCGCATAGGACCTTTCGAGATCGTCGGCCCGCTGGGCGCTGGCGGCATGGGCGAGGTCTACCGCGCTGTTGACACCCGTCTCGAGCGTGGCGTCGCCATCAAAATTCTTCCTGCGGCATTCTCAACTCACATCGAACGCCTGCTTCGCTTTGAACAGGAAGCTAAATCTGCCTCCGCACTCAACCACCCCAACATCGTCACGATCTACGAACTCGGCCGCGACGGCGCAAGCCACTACATCGCCATGGAGCTTGTCGCCGGCAAGACCCTTCGCCAATTGATCAAATCTGGCTTGATCCCGATGCGCCAGGTGCTCGACATTGCCGCGCAAGTCGCCGAAGGCCTGACCAAAGCGCACGAAGCCGGCATCACCCATCGCGATCTGAAACCCGAAAACGTCATGGTTACCGAGGATGGTCTCGTCAAAATTCTCGACTTCGGTCTCGCCAAACTCACCGATAACAGTTCCTCCGGCAACACCCACACAGATCTCTCTACTGCCGACACCAGCATCACCACCACCGGTGTCGTCGTCGGCACCGTCAACTACATGGCTCCTGAACAAGCCGAAGGCGTGCGCACCGATTTCCGCGCCGACCAATTCGCGCTTGGTCTGGTCCTCTACGAACTCGTCACCGGTCGTCGCCCCTTCGTCCGCGGTACCGCTGCCGAAACTCTGGTCGCCATCATGCGAGAGCGCCACGAACCCATCGTCGCCACGCAGCGCGACGCTCCCGCTCCATTCTGCTGGGCCATCGAGCGTTGCCTGGAAAAAGACCCGTCTCGCCGTTTCTCGGGAACGCGTGAACTCGCCCGCGAGCTTCGCGATATTCGCGACTGTTTCGAGGAAGGGCCCGCCCACACGCCCGAACCACATCGCCTGACTCTTCCCGCCTCCCGCAATGGGTTCGTTGGCCGCGAAAGGGAAGCCGAATCCGCTCGAGAGCTGCTTTCGCGCTCTGACGTTCGCCTCGTGACCGTCACCGGCCCCGGCGGTATCGGAAAAACACGACTCGCTGTCGAAGTCGCCGCCGCCCTAACCGATCGTTTTCCAGGCGGTATCTATTTCGTATCGCTGTCCCCGCTTACAGATCCAAACTCGATTCCATCCGCGATCGTCCAGGTCCTCGGTATCCGCGAAATCGGCGAACAATCTGCTCTCGACGTACTGAAAAAATATCTGAAAGAGTATGTCCGTCATCAGACTTTGCTCGTTCTCGACAACTTCGAGCACCTTCTACCCGCGTCATCGCTCGTCTCGCAGCTACTCTCGCTCAATGCAAATCTCAAGATCCTGGTCACTAGCCGCGCCGCCCTCCACGTCTACGGCGAGTACGACTTTTCAGTTCCACCACTGTCTTTGCCCGACGCGAGAACACACTCGTCGATCGATTCGCTCGCCAAATATTCCAGCGTCGCCCTCTTTGTTCAGCGCGCCGCCGCTGCCAAACCGGGATTTGAGCTCACCGATGAAAACGCTGCTGCCGTCATCGAAATCTGCACGCGTCTCGACGGGCTCCCGCTCGCCATCGAACTTGCCGCCGCTAGGGTGAAGGTCCTCTCTCCTTCATCGCTCCTCTCTCGTCTCGCCAGCCGTCTTCAATTGCTTACCGGTGGCGCCAAAGACCTGCCCGAGCGCCAGCAAACCCTCCGTGCCGCAATGGACTGGAGTTACGACCTCCTCAATTCAGCCGAGCAAAAATTATTCCGCCGCCTTTCCGTTTTTGTTGGTGGTTGCAATCTCGAAGGTGTCGAGGCGGTTTGCAACGCCAAAGCCGATCTCGACCTCGACTTGCTCGACGGCATGGCCAGCATCGTGGACAAGAGCCTCGCGCAACAAGTCGAGCTCTGCACTGGGGAATCCCGTTTCCTCACGCTCGAAACGATTCGTGAATACGCACTCGAAAGACTTCGCGAAAGCGGCGAGGAGCCATATACACGCCGCGCCCACGCTGCGTATTGCCTTGTCCTGGCTGAAGAAGAAGCCGGCTCTGATTCAAAAGACGCCCTCTATCGTTTCGAACTGGAATACACCAATCACCGCGCCGCACTCGAGTGCTTGACCGAAACGAATGACGCTGCATGGGGATTGCGACTAGGCTCGGCTCTGTTTCATTTCTGGGAGTCGCGCGAATATCTCGCAGAAGGCCGCGACAAACTGATCCGCATTTTGGATTTGCCTTCCGCAGCTCCGCCAACCAAAGCCCGCATGCGCGCGCTGTTCGCCGTCAACGTCCTCGCCGGCGGCCAGCGTGACTATATCGTTTCGGAAAAATACGTCAACGCCAGCATGGACCTGGCGCGCGAACTCGGCGATCGTGCCGGCCTTGCCGTTGGCCTCAACGCACTCGCTGTCCTACGCCGCGAACAGTACGACCTGGCCTCCGCGCAAAAACATTTCGAGGAATGCCTCGCGATCTGGCGCGAACTCGACGATCGAAAGGGCATCGCGCGCACACTCAGCAACCTGGCCAGTGTCGCGAAGCTCGAAGGCGACTACGAGCGCTCGCGCAATCTCTACGCTGAATGCTTCGCGACCTTTCGCGCTGCCGGTGACGGCGAAGGTGTTGCCTGGTCCCTGAACTATCAGGGCGATGTCACGCGCGAACAAGGCGACGCCATCGGCGCACGCTCTCTCTACGAACGAGCCCTCGCCATGTTTTACGAACTCGGAAATCGCTGGGGCATCGCCGGCACCCTCGCCGACCTCGGCGGGCTCGCGCGCCAACAACAAGACTATTCGACGGCCCATTCCCTTTATCGCGAAAGTATTCAGATATTCCGTGAAATGGAACACAAGCGGGGCATCGCGCGTCTTCTCGAATGCTTCGCCGGTATCGCCGCGGTACAAGAACACTCGGAACGTTCGCTTCGGCTCGCCGGCGCTGCGGCTGCACTGAGACAAAGCATCGGCGCACCGTTATTGCCGACCGAACAATTGCGGATTCTTCAGGAAATTGAGCCCGCTCGCCACGCGATGGGCAGCGCAGCTTCTTCCGCGGCATGGCGTGCCGGCTGGACGTTGCCGCTCAACACGGCTGTGGACGAAGCACTGTCCGGCTCGGAAATCGCGGCGACGGGTTGAACAAGAAAGCCCGCGGCTATTCCGCCGATGTTGCGTCGAGCAAACGCCGCACCGCCGAAACTCGGTTGGCCGGAATGCCTGCCCGCTTCGCATGTTCCCGAATCACCGATTCGTTCGTCGCGAGATACACGCAGTAAACCTTATCGCCGGTCACGTAGCTGTGCAGCCACTGAATTTGCTGCCCGAGGCTGTGAACGGCGGCCAAAGACTTCTGCGACATCTCTCGAATTTGCGCGTCCGTAAGATCCCCCGCGCCGGGAACTTCTCGTTCGATGACAAATTTAGGCATGGCAAACGTTGACCTGGACAACGCGTCACAAAGTGTTTCGATGCTAGCACGCGCTCCGCGCAACGTTCAATCAGGCACGCAAGGCAACGCTTCGGCATCTCGTACCTTGCCAACCGGAGAGACAGCAGCATCAAGTCATGACGGACTCTAGCGTGATCGTTCTCGGCCGGTCCTTGCGCCACCCGCTCATGTCGGCGATTGGCTCGCGGTTCCGAAAAATAAAATCGGTTTCTTGAAGTAGAGGTTAGGATGCTTACTTCTGGTAGCGCTGTCTGCTGCCGTCAGGACATCATGCTCGCGGAGCCCAAGCGATGACCGAATGGAATGCGGCGGAATACGCGCGACTCTCCGCACTGCAAGCCGCAATGGCGCAAGAAGTATTGAGCTTACTGCGTACCAAGCTGCGAGGTGACGAGCGCGTCCTTGACGTCGGCTGCGGCAACGGAAAAATAACCCGCGAGATCGCCACAATGCTCCCAAAGGGAAGCGTCGTCGGTGTCGATGCCTCCGAAAAAATGGTGAAATTCGCGCGCGCCGCCGCGCCCAGCGATCCAGCAGCTCCCACGCCGACGAATGTAATTTTCGAGGCCATGGACGCGCGAAGGCTTACCTTCGAAATGGCTTTCGATCTCGTCGTCTCGTTCAACGCACTGCATTGGATCCCGGAAGAACAGCAAGAGTCCGCGCTGCGCGGAATTTATGCGGCCTTGAAGCCAAACGGCGTGGCGCAGCTCCGCATGGTCCCGCGAGGCGCCCGAAAAAGCCTTGAGAACGTGAACGAAGAGACTGCGCGGTCCCCGCGATGGGAAAAGTTCTTTGTTGGAAGTCGCGATCCCTACCTGCACATGACTGCGGAATCGTATTCCGTTCTCACCGAACAGTGCGGCTTCCACGTCGAGAGCGTTCGGGTAAAAGATCACGCCTGGGATTTCGGCTCTGCCTCCGCATTCCACGCTTTCGCGTCAGTCACTTTCGTGGAGTGGCTGCAGCACATCCCTGAATCCGATCACTCGGAATTCATCGCAGACGCACTCGATCGCTACAAAATCGTCGCCGGCGACGACCACACTTTCCGCTACTACCAAATGGACATCACCGCCCGCCACCCGCTTTCGCGGTAGCGCTGAGGTTTCTGACATCCGCTACGAGCGCTGCCAAAGCGTCGTCAAAATTCCGGTCGTGCGATTTCTGCAACCAGGCGATTGACACAGATTCCGTCACTGCCCAAAGCGTGTAGTGCGATTTTCTGTCCAGAATCGCCAGGCGAAAAATCGGGACCGGATCGGACGCGCCTTTTGCTTTGTCAGGATTCTGCGGCCCGCTCGGCCCGGATAGCCGGACTTCAAAGATGAGATCGGCTTCGTTGGGA
>DATAMU010000052.1:0-8325 GCA_036266605.1 Candidatus Acidiferrum sp.
CAAGACCGAGCCGATGCATCATCATCGGTGGCCGAGCTTTTTTCTCGACTGGGATACCGGCGGCCCATCGCCGCATGTTCGCTATCACCGTGGCGACGGCACCGTCGTAGATCAGCGAAGCCAACCATCACCAACTCATCCCGGCCGCTGGGAAGTGCATTGGATGAGGCCCGAGCCGCTCCACGGAATCGAAACCGTGGAGTTACCACCAAATCCAGATCCGCGCGGGATCATCCGCGTCGAGATCAAATGCAGTTTGTAGCCGAATAAAACTAGCAGCTAATAGTCGGTGGTGGTTTTCGACTGATGGTCGGCGAAGAGCGGAAGTTGGCGGCCGACGTGTTTTTCGCGGGCTGCTTTGTAGACTTTGATTGCGACCGCCAAATCCCATGAGGCGATGCCGTTCGATTTGAAAAGCGTCGCTTCGGTATCGCTGGTGCGGCCGGTCACTTTGCCGGCGACGATGTCGGACAGGCGCTTCACGCCTGTCCAGCAGGATTCGTCGCCGTGAAACGCGATAATGAGGTCGCCGGCTTCCTGACGCGACTGCTCGACGGAATCCACGACGATGACGTCGGCGCTGGCCACCGCTTCGTCGTCGAGTTCGCGTTTGTGCGCATGATTCGCGCCGATTGCGTTGATGTGAACTCCCGTTTCTAGATCGGCGCCTTTCACCACCGGGTGCATCGCCGTTGTCGCCGTGCACACGATGTGTGCCGCCTTCACGGCTTCGCTTACCGACTCTGCGGCACGTACCGGCACACCGATACGCTTGGACATCTGCTCGCAAAATGCTTCTCGGCGTTTTGGGTCGCGGCCGTAGGCATGAACGATTTCGAGTTGCTTCACTGCCGCGATTGCTTCGAGCTGCGTTCTGGCTTGCCCGCCCGTGCCGATGATCGCCGCGGATTTCGCATCGCGCGCCGCCAGATATTTCGTCGCCACACCGCTCGCCGCTCCGGTGCGAAGGCGGCCCATGTAGTCGGCCTCGATCAGCGCCACCAGGTCGCCGCTCTCCATTTCGTAAAGCGGAACAATAAATTGCAGCTTGCCGCGCACGAAGGTGTACTGCTTCATGGCGATAAACCCGTCTGCGTAGTCGGCGGCCGCCATGTAGTGAAAGAAATTGCCTTTATTGAATTCAAAGCGGCGGCGTGGGTGGACGACTACTTCGCCGTTAGCCTGTTTGCGCGAGATATCCTCGACGGCATCAACGGCCATCGGCATCGTGAGCAGACTTCGGACTTCGTCTTCGCTGATGTGCAGCGTCATCGCATGTCTCCGACCAGAGCTTGCGGTTCGTCTATCTTACATGCTTCCGCTGAAAGTGGACTCCTCCTCTCGTCGTGAGAAAGTCAGAGCAACCCAAGTGTCGATGAAGTTTTGGCTCGGGCAAGCTGGGGCGCACCCTTCGAGGCTCAGGGTAAAGCAGTGCCGCCCCTACATGATCGTGCTCGCGTATGCGTCGAGGCGTGCGGCCTCAGCGGGACTTCCCTTTTGGGGGCTTGGCGGCGGACTTGAATTTTTGCGGGGCTTCGCCGGGTTCGCGGATGCGGCGGATGACGGTTTGGATCAGGCGATAGGTGCGTTCGCCTTTGTCGCCATCGAGTGTCTTGAATTTGAACTCGGGCTCGCCTTTGGCGTCTTTGCTGACGATGACCGGCAGCGCGCCGCACAAATTATTTTCGATGAAGGCGGTCTCATAGCGAGTTTTCTTTGCGTCCCAGGTGTAGGCGCGCAGCGTGGTGAAGTCGCAGCCCTGCCCTTCGGGTCCTCTTGTGCCCGCGACGAGATATTGCGGCTTTTCGCCGCTCGGATCGGGCACGCGATTGAGTTCAAACCAGGCGACCGCGCGGACGTTGGCGGAGTTGATGCCTTCACGCACAGGATCGGGTAGATCGAGTTCGACGAAGCGGGCGATGACCCAACCGGCGATGGGAATGCTTTGGTCGCCCGGCCGCGTCGTTGTGTTCGTGTCGGCGGTGCGCGCTGCCGTTTCTCCCGGCGGGCGCGTCGCTACGGCACGGACGAGGTACCAGTCTTCTTTTTTCGTTGGCACGTCGGCGCCCGTGTCTTTTTCATCGGTGGTCTGCACCCAGTCGGCGACCGAGCGGCCGACGACTTCGACGGGGACGCCGCGGCCAAATTGATAGAGGCGCGGCTCGGTGCGGCCTGGTTGCACGCGGAGATTGGTTTGTACCTTCGTGCGTCCGTGCGCCTGCGCGGGGATCGCTTGGGCTTGTTGGAGGAGCTTGGTGCTGCGCGTCCAGAGCGCGGGTTCGAGCAAAATTCGGCCGTCGATCCAGCCGACTTCGCCATTGGCGGTGCGAATTTTTACGTTGTCGTTGCGGCGGGCGAGGATTTCCACGTGATCGCCGTAGTGAAGGGCGTCCACGGGCTCGCGAACTTGTGCGACGCTGCTCCAGAGCGTGATGCTGCGCTCGCTAATGTAGCCGTCGCCCAGAATTTCATGTTTCGGGCGAAGGAGCCACGCGACGATGCCGACGACGACGAGCAGCGGGATGGCGATGAGGAGCTTGCGCTTCATGCCGCGCTACCGGAAATGATGCTTGCAGATTTCGCGATTGCGGCGCGGGCGCAGACTTTTTGCCTATTGTGGGGACATTCCACGAGCTAGCTCGCTCCAGATGCTGCGGGAATTTTTTGCCTCGCGCCAACCACCACGGCGGCGCTGTCGGTTCACTGAAACTGAGTGGTTCTTTGGTCGGAACAATTGTAACTGATTCGGAGGCCGAGCAAGTCGGGGCTGGCGACGCCTGTACCGTAATTTCTTGCTACCAACACGCATCGGAGAGGCGCGAGAAATTCGGAACTCTTTGAAGAAAACGGAATTGAAAAATTCCGGAAGCTGCTAGAGTTTGGTGCGAGGCGCAGAACCGAAGCGCAAAACTAAGGTGCATAACGAAGTGGAGAACGTTCGGTGAAATCTTTCGATCGGTTGCAGCCGGTGGCTTTGCTGGCGTTGCGCGTGGCGCTGGCGATTATTTTTATTTTTCACGGGTATCCAAAGCTGACGCATACACACGGGGATTTGCAGCGGATGTTCGTCGAGCACGGAATGCCGGGATATTTCGCGCTGTTGGCCGGAGTAATTGAGACTTTTGGCGGCGGGTTGGTGTTGATCGGGTTGCTGGCTCGGCCTGCCGCGGCCGTGCTGGCGATCGAGATGAGCGTGGCGATCTGGAAGGTGCACAGCCTGCATGGGATTTATGCCGTGAGAGATTATGAGTTTCCGTTGGCGCTGGCGACGGCGTGCCTCGTATTGGCGAGCGTGGGCGCGGGGTTAATTTCGGTGGATCATTTTGTGTTTGAGGGTGGCGGTGGTGGCGGGCGCAGGAGTGGTGGTGGCGGAAGTTACAAGCCGCCGAAGGTGAAGTACAAGGGGCATAAGCGCAATCGGGATGACGATGATTGAAGGGGCGATAATAGATGCATTTGCGAGAGTTTGGTAGCGCCGGCATCTTGCCGGCGTTTTTTCTTTAGGCGGTCGATCCGGGCAAGCTGGGGCGCAGCGGTGCTGCGCCCGTACATTCGCGCGATTTAAGATTGAGGCAAGACGCGGCGGTCGGGCGGAGCAAGCCCCGCCCCTACAAAATCGTGCCAGGCGCGAGAGTGAGTTAGCGCGGGACGGGTTGCGATGTGACTGGAGCTACCGGTGGCTGCGCGTAGCTGACGCCTGTTGGCGCTAGCGGCAGCGCGATCCACAGGATGACGTAGGCGAGCAGGCCGGTGCCGCCGAGCAAGAATGCGAGCAGCCAGCAGACGCGCACGATGGTTACATCCACATCGAAGTAATCGGCCAGGCCGGCGCAGACCCCGCCGATCTTTTTGTCGGTGCTGCTGCGGACGAGCCGCTTCTTGCCGCCGGCTTCGTAGTCGGCGCCGAAGGCGTGTTGCGAGGGCGGCTGCTTGGCGCCGCAGTTGTAGCAGAAGTTGGACCCGTCGGTGATGCGACGCTGACAATCAACGCAAATCATGGTGGCACCTCCACAGAGCGGAACAAGCTATTTCTACCATTAGATACGACTTAGAACGAGAAAAAGTTTCCGTCGTAAGTGGTTGGGCGGGCTGGGGTTGTGCGGATATCCAAACGATGCCTCGGAGACGGAGATGAAGGCACTGCGAACGTGTAGACGCCGGACCGAAGCCCTTCGAGGCTCAGGGTAAACAAGCCCGCCCCGCTAGACGGAAAAGATAACGCAGAGGCGCTGAGTTGCCAGAGATTCACGGAGGCGCCGCGGCAGATCAGTAGTCGAGGATGTCTTTGACGGCCGTGACGATGGTTTCAGTCTGCGGCAGGATCACATCTTCAAGCTTGGGCTGATAGGCGCAGAAGGTGTCCATGGCGGCGATGCGCTTTACGGGGGCGTCGAGCTCGGCGAAAAGCTCTTCGCCGATGCGGGCCGCGATTTCGGCGCCGTAGCCGAAGCTGCGCATGTCTTCATAGGCGACGATGACGCGGTGATTTTTGCAGACGGTCGCGGCGATGGCTTCCCAGTCGTAGGGAGCGAGCGAGCGGAGATCGATGATTTCGACGGAGATGCCTTCGCGCTGGAGCTGCGCGGCGGCGACTTCGGCGCGGTGAACGATGGCGCCGTAGGTGATGATGCTGACGTCGGTGCCCTCTTTGACGAGGCGCGCCTTGCCGAACGGCACGGTGTAGTCGGGGCCGGGATATTCGGAACGGTTGTACGGCTGGCGATACAAATGTTTGTGCTCGAGGAACATCACTGGATCGTCGCAGCGAATCGCGGTGCGGAGCAGGCCGGCGACGTCGAGCGCGGTGGACGGCATCACGACGCGCAAACCTGGGCAATGCGTGAAAATCGATTCGCCGCTCTGGCTGTGATAGACACCGCCGCCGGTGAGGTAGCCGCCGATCGCGACGCGAATCACCGCGGGAGCTTTGAAGTTGCCGTTGGAGCGCCAGCGCGTGACGCAGAGTTCGTCGCGCAGCTGCATCATCGCGGGCCAGATGTAGTCGAAGAACTGAATTTCGGCGACGGGTTTTAGTCCGCGGACGGCCATGCCGATCGCGCGGCCGACGATGGCGGCTTCGGCTAACGGAGTGTTAAAAACGCGGTCGGCGCCGTATTTGCGTTGCAAGCCGGCAGTGGCTTTGAAAACCCCGCCCTTCCCTTTTAACTCTTTGAGAGTTTCTTCGCGGCTCGCATCGGCCACGTCTTCGCCGAAGACCGTGATGCGTTCGTCGCGGCCCATTTCGTCGGAGAGCGTCGCGGCCACCATTTCGACCATTGTTTTCGGCGCGCCGTGAAGTTGCGGCTGCGATTCAAACGCGTGCGACGTCGGATCGATGTCGAGCGAGTAGATATTAACGAGAATCGAGTCGGGCGTCGGCTGTTCGGCGGCGAGGGCTTCGTCGGCGGCATCGCGGACTTCGCGATCGACTTCGGCTTCGAGATGCTCGATGCCTTTTTGGTCCAGCAGGCCTTCACGGACGAGGAAGAGTGAGAATTTTGAGAGTGCGTCGCGGTGCGCTTCCTTTTCGCGTTCTTCCGGAGTCTTGTACAGCTTTTCGTCGTCCGAGAGTGAATGCGAATAAGGACGCGTGACGTGCGCGTGAATCAGCGCGGGTCCGCGGCGAGCGCGGCAGTGTTCGACGGCTTCTTTGCCGACCGCGTAGCTTTCGAGCGGATCGGTGCCGTCGCATTCGGCGACGTGCAAGCCGGGAAAGCTGCGCACAAGGCGCGAAATGCTGCCGCCGGCAGTCTGGACTTCGACGGGGACGCTGATGGCGTAGCCGTTGTCTTCGATCACGTAGAGGAGCGGGAGCTTTTTCGCGCAGGCCGCGTTGAGCGATTCCCAGAATTCGCCTTCGCTGGTCGCGCCGTCGCCGCCGGAAACGTAGACGATTTCGTCGTTGGCGTGGTTCACGTGCGCGCCGAGCGGAGCTTTTTTCGCCTGTGCGAGCGCTTTCTGTCGATGTTCGTAGTACAGCGTGGCTTCGGCCGCGCCGACCGATTGCACGAACTGCGTACCCGTGCAGGATGAACGGCTGACGATATTCCACTTGTTATGGCCCCAGTGCGAGGGCATCTGGCGACCGCCGGATGCGGGATCCGCGGCGGCGCCGACCGCCTGCATCAACATTTCGACGGGCGTGACGCCAAGCGTCAGGCAAAGTGCGCGATCGCGGTAATAGGGGAACACCCAGTCGGAGCCGGGACGAAGAAGCAACCCCATTGCGGCCGTTACGGCTTCGTGGCCGGCGCTGGAGATTTGGAAGTAGATCTTGTTCTGCCGCTTGAGTTGGATTTCGCGGTCGTCGAGGCGGCGGGAAAGGAACATCGTCCGGTAAAGACGGACGAGCGAGTCACGGTTGAGGCCGTGGTATTTGCCAATTTCGAGCTTGGTGTCGAGCTTGGCCACTTTGACGCGAGTTTGCACTGCCATTGGGTTGTTTGCCCTCGTCTGGAAGTGGGATCGGTGTCGCCGCGGAAACTCAATTATACCGAAATTCGGAGTGACGGGTGGCATGGGCGGCAGGGTTTGGTGCCTGCCTGTGGATTAATGCTTTGGGCTAAATTGGCCTGTTCCAATGGGCAATCCTGGGCCTTCGGAAAATCGCCGGCAAACTGGAGCGCGATCGCGGCGCCTAGAGTCCCGAGCTATTCGAGAGTGTCAAACTGCTTATTCGTGTCGTCGAACGTGGCGTCTTTTTCGTGGACTACGTGCGGGTGGGCCACTTTAAAGAGTTCGTCGGCCGGGATGCGGTCGAGCCACTGCTTCTCCGTTATTTTCTCGTGGCCGGAAAAATAGAGGCGGACGAGCAGCTTTACAGGGCCGGAATCTGCGGTTTCTTCTGCGGATTTCTCGGATTTTTTGGATTTCCCGGCCTTGGCACCTTTCGCGGCGGATTTGGCCTTAGCATCCTTTTTCTCTTCGTGTTCCGCCTCAGGCTCGGCAGCTTCAGGGGCAGTTTCGTCGCCGCGGTCGAATTTCACCTGGAGCTTTTTGTCGAGGCGAAAGGCTTGCTTCCATCCTTCGAGTTTGTGACGGGCCTGCTGGGCTTTTTCTTCGTTCGGGAACTCGAAAACCATGTAAGTGTGGGCCATATAAGAATTTTGCGGCGCGCTTGACGGCAAGTCAAGAAACGCGGCGCGGCGGTGCTATCGGCGAGTTACAAACGCGCGACATCTTTGGCGGCCGCCGAACGGCTCGATGGACTAATATAGAGGTGTAGTCTTAGGTCGATCTTGAACAGAAAGAACCACAACCGAAACAGACTGATCGGCGCGCTTGCCTGTTTGCTGGCGATCGGTGTGCTTTACGCACCGTTAGCCGCGGCTGCGTTTTCGCCGTCGTTGATGGCATGCTGCACGAAGGGTTTCTGCAACATTCCCAAGCACCATCACAAGAGCAACGCGGCGTCTTCCCAAGCGCCTGCTGCCACTTCGCATGAAGATTGCGGGCACAACATGGCCGCGAACGTGACTGGGATGAGCGACTGCTCGATGGATTGCTGCCAGACTCACGAAACGCCCGCGGTGAGCTCCGTGACGTTTGTGATGCCGCCCGTTTTTTTCGTTCCGCTTGCGATGCACGTGACGCGCGCCGTCGAAACGGTGCACACGATTGAGATTCCTCGCGCGATTGAACCTGCTTCTCCTCCTCCTCGAATCCTCAGCAACGCTCTGTAAGACCATTCAATTTCTGTAGGTCCACTCAGTTCCCTTTCCGCGACGTCTGGAAACGATCGCGCTTACCCATTCGAGGAGAAAGAGATTTCATGCGACGCGTCTTACCGCTGTTAGCTGCTTTGTTTTTTCTAGGAGGAAGTGCGCTGGGCACAATTTTCGGAACGGTGCGCGGCATCGTTCACGATCCGCAGCACCGTCCGGTGACCAATGCGCAAGTTACTTTGCAGGCCCGCAAATCGGCGTACACGCAAACTGTGCAGACCGACGATGAAGGTCAGTTCCACTTCGACGCGGTTCCGCTGGGCGAATATTCCGTGAAGGTGGAGCAAGCCGGATTTGAAGCCGCCGAACAAATCATCACTGTGCTTTCGGGGACCGCGCCGATCTTGCATCTGGAGTTGAAGGTCGCGTCCGCGCAGGCTCAGTCTGTCGAAGTCTCGGCGGATGCGGCGCCGGCGCAAACCGAAACGATAACGCCGACAACGGTGATCGATCGCCAGGAGATTTTGCAGACGCCGGGCGCTTCACGCACGAACAGCCTGGCGATGATCACGGACTTCACGCCGGGGTCGTACGTGACTCACGATCAACTGCACATTCGTGGCGGTCATCAGGTGAGCTGGCTCATCGATGGCGTGCCGAT
>DATAMU010000053.1:0-6820 GCA_036266605.1 Candidatus Acidiferrum sp.
CATCTAAACCCGCACCCTTGAAAAAGCGCAAGGGTGCGGCACCCAAAGGCCTGGTTCCGATCGAGAAGTGTGGCGTTGTGGTGGCGGTTAGCGGATTTGGGTGCCTTGCGCGGACGCTAGCTGCCAGCCGCCGTCGTTGA
Source organism: Candidatus Acidiferrum sp. (assembly GCA_036266605.1). GTDB lineage: Bacteria > Acidobacteriota > Terriglobia > Acidiferrales > UBA7541 > Acidiferrum. The sequence continues at coordinate 141 of DATAMU010000053.1, forward strand.
GGACGAAGACGTGGGTGTAGCGGCTGCTGAAACTGAATGAGGATTCGCCGGCGCGAAAGCGCATTTCGGTGCGGCCGACGACGACGGCGGTGTCGCACGAATAGATGCGCGTTTTGCTTTCGACGGGATCGATGGCCTCGAACTTGACTTGACTCGAACCGACCGCGGCGAGAAGCATGGGTTTTGTGATTTCGGAGCCTGACAGAAGATCGACCATCAAAAAATCATCCGCAAGAATCGAATCTAAAGAATCGATATTCCCCGACAAGAGTGCAGAAAAAAAGGCCCGCTCCGTGACCAGCGGGTCGAGTTTTGTTTCCATTTCCAAACTATATCCCAGGCGTATAAGGAATTCGTCATGACGCGGTAAAAATCGAGCGCCAAACAGATATCAATTATTTTGCCAACTTATTTCGGGGAATCATTTCGCGAGTTCTTCGAGCGGAATCCGGTTGGTGCGCGGGCCGAAAAACGCGATGACGAGCGCGACGCCGCACATCGCGACGGCGAGCAGAGTGAAGACGGCGCCGACGCCGCTGCGCGTGAGAACGGCCGCGATGAGCACTGAAGAAAACGCGGCGCTGAGACGGCTCCAACTGTAGGTGAATCCGACGGCCGTGGCGCGAATGCGCGTGGGGAAAAGTTCCGCCTGATACGCGTGGAACGCGGCGGAGAACCAATAATTGGAGAGCGTGAGTAGCGCGCCGAAAGCAACGACGGTAAACGGCGTGCCGGCATGCCCGAAGCCTAATCCGAATCCGGCGACGAGGATGGAAAGCGCTACGATCGTCCATTTGCGTTCCATACGATCAGAACTGGCGGCTGCGAGGAGCGGACCGACCGGCGAGACGACGGCGATCATCATCGTGTATTCGAGAGAATGGAGCAGCGAGAAGCCGCGTTTGAGGAGAAACGTGGGCGCCCAGTTGGCGAAGCCGTAGAAACCGACAGTTTGCAGCGCCTGAAACACGATCATCATCGTGGTGCGGCCAAGATAGGGATGGCGGAAAAGTTCGGTGAAGGAAATCTTTTCGGCGGCGATGCCGGGAGTCGCTGCAGCGGCTCCTCCGGCGTCGTCGCCTGCGCCCTGGCCGATGTCGTGAATTTTCTTAGACGCGAGAGATTCGGCGAGATGCTTTTCGTCGAGATTGGCGAAAGATTGTGATTCGAGAGCGGTCAGGATGGATTCGGCTTCGGCGGTGCGGCCGCGGCTGGCGAGCCAGCGCGGCGATTCGGGAAGGTGGCGGCGGAACCACCATGTGAGTAGCGCGCCCGCGCTGCCGATGAGAACGACCCAACGCCAACCTGCCATTAAGAAATGCGTCGGCACCAGAACGCGGGCGAGCAACGCTGCGACGGGCACGGCGGCGAATCCGACGACTTGGGTGATGGCCACGTAGCGTCCGCGCGCGCGACTCGGGACGATTTCGCTGACGTAGGCGTCGATGACGATGATTTCGGCGCCGATGCCTGCGCCCGCAAAGAAGCGGAGCGCGATGAGCCAATTTGCGGATGGGGCGAACGCGCAGGCTAGCGTGAAGACTGAGTAGAGAAGCAGCAGCGTCATGAACACGATGCGCCGTCCGAAGCGGTCGCTGCCGATGCCGAAGGCGATCGTGCCGACGAACATGCCGAAGAAACCCGAGGCGATGAAGGCGGTGAATTGTTGGAGAGTGAGGAAGTGAGATTGCTGGAGCGCCGCGCCGATGTAGGCGACGACGAAGATGTCGTAGAGGTCGAAGAAATTGCCGAGAGAGACGAGCGTGATGAAGCGGCGATGGAAGCGGCCGAGCGGGAGGCGCTCGATGCGGGCGGCGATGGAGGTGGAGTTGGTCATTCGGGGCAATTCAGGGGCTGAAGCCCCTCTCTGTTGCGGTGTCTAATGTCGCGGCTGAAGCCGCGACCCACAAAGCTCAGCAGACATTCCTCTGTAGCGCGAGGCTCGATCCACATTACTTCTGGCGCTCGATGATGCCGACTTTTTCGAGAGCCTTCAGATATTCGACGACGAGTTCGAGCGGAATGGGGCCGTATTCAGCGGAGACGCGATCGCGGATTTGTTGAGCGTCGAGGACGCCGTCGACGAAGTTGAGCGTTTCGTAGGGGTATTCCTCGCTTGTGCCCCAGAGTCCTTCGTACTCGAGAATTCCTGGCATGGGCATTCCGGCGGCTTTAAGACGGTCGGTGAAGTAGTTCGATCCAAAAACCGTGGCTGGCCCCTTCGCCTCTGGCTTACGGACGAACCGGAGGCCGCCGTCCCCGTCCGTGTTTTTGTCGGCTGCGCAGGATGTGTGCCGCCAGTCGGGTTCGTTCGCAGGATCGGGCTTCGAATTGAGGAACTTCGCGAGGCGGCCCTGCAATCCCCACTGGAACTCAGCTTCAAACTCGCGCATGCATGCGATTTCGTCGGGAGTGAGATTGTTTTCGCGCGGGAACATCGCGTCGCGCCAAAGATCGCCGCCGTGATGGATGTGTTTTTGGATGTCAGGCAGATTTTGCGCGGTCATTGTGGCGAGATAGTAGCCGCTGGCCGCGCCGATGAAGGCGGCGCGTTTCAGTTTTGTGGGATCGATGTTGGCGGCAGTGTCGAAATTTGTATGGATATAACGATCAGGCCAGTCGTTGAGATAGATCGCGGGGATCTGGAAAGAGCTGTCTTCATAAACATCGTTGTCGCTGCCCATCGTGTGCGTGGCGTCCACCGCTTGCAGAGGCTCTTTGCCGCCCTCGGGAGCAACGAGTGGGTATTGCGCGGGAAGCCCGGCGGCGAAATTGTAGGACTGCTCGTTGACGAAATTGCCGAAGGCCCACGCAACGTCGAATACAAATGAGGGGAGACTGCGCGGGCCGCGCGTGACGTGGAAGACGGATTTTGTGTTCTGGTTGCCGCCGACCATGTCCATATGCACGACGGCCTTGATGCGTCGGGCGAATTCGGGTTTGGCGTTGAGAAGGGTGAGCGTGCCCTCGATTTCGGGCGGCCAGATGAAGCGGAGGGTGCGAGCGGGGCGTTCGATTTTCTTTTGATCGATGAGGCGTTGAAGAGTGCGGGCGACTTCGAGGATGGTGACACAGCCGCTTGCGTTGTCGTTGGCGCCAGGGCGCTGATGATCGAGGTGGCAGCTGAAGGCGATTTCTTCGTCTTTCAGGTTGGGATCGGCGCCGGGGATTGTGGCGGTGACGACTTCGCTGAAACCGGGATGCTGGCCGGCTTTGACTGTGGCGTGGAGCTGGACTTTTTCGCCGGCGGCGAGGCGCTGTTGCAGAGAGCGCGCGGTTTTGAGCGAAACCATAAAAGCGAAGGTTTTGTTGGGCGAGAAAGTTTCGAGGTGGCCCCAACGGATGAGATTTTGATCGTCGCCGGACCAGGCGGTCGGTTGATTTTGTGCGTAGCTGATGATTCCGGCGGCGCCGAATTTTCCTACGGCGATGTCTTGCACGGCGCCGGGTTGAGCGGCGGCGAGGACGATTAGTCCTTTTACATTTTTTCCGGCGTAGTCGGATTCTTTCGCGCCGTCTCCGACGTCGATAAGAGTTGCGGTGACGTCGGCGCTTTCGCTGTCTTCGGCAAGCGTGACGGGTTCGGCTTCGTAGCTGGCGAGTTTTACGGCGGGCTGATTGTTGGCGAGTTCCCAGAGTTCGGCGAATTCGGTGTCCCAGGGCGGGCGCGAGCGCTGCGTGCCGTAGTAGATTTTTCCGTCGGCGGGAAACTGGAGAATCTGAACATCGGAGAGGCCGTAGGAGCGCGCGCGTTCGGCGATGATTTCCGCGGCGGAGTGGAAGCCTTGCGAGCCGCGCTGGCGGTGGAAGCGCGTGATGCCTTCGAGGTTGCGCTTGGCGATTTCGCCGGAGAGTTCGTTGGCGAGGGCGGAAGCGGTTTGTTCGGAGAGGAGCGGGGGCTTTTGGGCGATGACGCCGACTGGCAGGAGAAGAACGGCGATGGCGAGAGAGCGGATACGGTTCATGCAGCCTCCAAGCGAAGGGGCATTCTAGCGGAGATTGCGACGAAAAACCGGAGCGTACTTGAAGTGAACATCTTGCGGACCTGGGGCGCAGCGTGCTGCGCCCCTACGTGTTTTTGTGGCGGACATCGGTTGATGCGCGACAGATCGATCGCGGGGCAAGTCTCGCCCCTACAAACCTTTCAGAGTTGTTATTGGAGCAAAGGCTCGGTGGGCTGAAGAGCGGAGGCGGGCAGGTGGCGTTTGAGGACGGCGACGATTTCAGATTTGCTGATGGGCTTGGATACGTAGTCGTCCATGCCGGATTCGATGCAGCGCTCGCGATCCGACTGCATGGCGTTGGCGGTCATAGCCACGATGATCGTGTGGCGGCCGGGCGGCTCGGTGCGGCGAATTTGTTCCGTGGCCTGGTAGCCATCCATCACCGGCATCTGGCAATCCATGAAAACGAGGTCGTAACGATTGGCGGCGACCATATCGACGGCTTTCCCGCCATCGGTGGCGAATTCCACGGTAAAGCCGAGACGTTGCAACATGCGCGATGCAACCAGTTGATTCACCGCGTTATCTTCGACGAGAAGCAGGCGATGCCTAGTGTTCGCTGGAGGGTTGGACGGTGAAGTCTGAGCCGCATACCCGGTGGCCGCGTCGGTGTTGTGGGATGAGGCGCGCGCTGCGCCCACTGAATCGACAGGGGGGGCGGGATGCCCGCTCGGATTCGATCGGTCGATCTGGTGCGAGGCCGAATCGCTCGCGCCGGAGGCATCGGGCCGCGCGGGTACCAGCGCGCTCTGCTCTGCGAGGGTGTGACGCGTGATGATCGGGGATGCCCCCTGCGGACTTTGCGCACGAAGGTACGCAGCGCGCAAAGCCGCGAGCAGGACGCACTGGCGAATCGGCTTGGTGAGATACGCCGCGCAACCCGCCTCCGTCATTCGGCGGGCGTCGCCGCGCTGCCCGCTCGACGACAAAAGGATCAGCACCGTGGAAGAGAGCGTTGGATCGGCCTTGATCTCGCGAGCGAGCGCTTCGCCGTCGGTATCGGGCATTTGGTGATCGAGAATCGCGAAATGAAACGGATCTTTGTCGCGGTATGCGCTGCGCATTAGGTCCAGCGCTTCCCGAGCCGAAGCGCAAGCCGAGTTGCGAAGATTCCAATGATTGAGCTGCTCCCGCAAAACGAAGCGATTGGTCGGATTGTCGTCGACATGGAGGAAGCGAAGCGAACGGAGTTCGACCTCGGGATCGGGTTCGACAGGATCGGAGTAATCGATGGGCAGGGGCAGGGTGAACCAGAACGTTGACCCTGCGCCGACTTTGCTGGTGACGCCAATTTTTCCGCCCATGAGTTCTGTAAGGCGCACCGAAATCGCCAGACCCAATCCGGTGCCGCCGTAATGGCGTGTGGTGGACGCATCGGCCTGGGTGAATTTCTCAAAGATGGCGCCGAGCTTTTCTTCGGGAATACCGATGCCCGTGTCTTCAATCGAGAATTTAACGACGGCCGTTGATGCCTGGATCTCGATCGGCTCATCCGCCTCGATATTGAGATAAACATGTCCCTTGGCGGTAAACTTGATGGCGTTGCCGAGCAAATTCATCAGAATTTGGCGGATACGGCCTGGATCAGCGACTACGCGCCGAGGCAGCGCCGGGGAATAGCGCACGATGAATTCGAGATTCTTATCGCGGGCCTTGGCTTGCAGGAGTTCGGCGATTTCGTCGATCATCGTCGCCAGCGAACACGGTATCGGCTCGACGGTCATTTTGCCGGCTTCGATTTTCGAGAAGTCGAGGATGTCGTTGATGATGACCAGCAAGGCGTTGGCGGAGTGGCGAAGAGTGAGGGCGAATTCGCGCTGTTCGGAATTAAGGGTGGTATCGAGCAGCAGGTCAGCCATGCCGATGACGCCGTTCATGGGAGTGCGAATTTCGTGGCTCATGGCGGCGAGGAATTCGCTTTTCGCGGCGCTGGCGCTTTCGGCGTGCTGCTTGGTGCGCTGAAGTTCGCGTTCGATCTCCTTGCGGCTGGAGATGTCGATGAAACTGCCTTCCACGATGCGCGTGCCGGCATCGTCCACCAGATTTGCGTTTTGGAGCACCCAGATGGGGCGTCCATCCTGGCGGCGAACGCGGGCTTCGAAGTCGGTGAGCTGCCGAAACGCGGCGAGACACTCGCCGTAATTTTCTTCGTCGGCGGATTCGACAAACTCGATGCGGGCGTGTGCATCGAGCGCGCTGGAGCGCGAGTCGTAGCCGAGAGCGCGAGCACAGGCATCGTTGCAATCGATGATGAGGCCGTCGAGCTGGTTGCGGTGGAGCGGGGACATCGAGCGCTCGAAAACGAGGCGATAGCGCTCGTGGCTGAGAGCGAGTTGAGCGGCTTGGTGAGAAAATTTGCGATCGAGGACGGACGTGATGGTGACGACGGCCAACACCACGCTGGCGACGATGGCGATGCCGAACGCGCCGAGCGAAGTAACTTCGATGGAGCGGGAAATGTCACCGATGAGCGGCGCTGGGACAAAGGAAACGGCGGCCATGCCGGTGTAGTGCATTGAGGCGATGGCGAAGCCCATGACGACGGCGGCGGCGGTCTTTGCAGCGCTCAATTCGCTATCGGCGGTTCGCAGACGGAAAGCCAGCAGCAAGGCGACGACAGAAACGACGACGGCGATCACGATGGATGACGCGACGACACGAAGATCGAAAACGCAG
>DATAMU010000054.1:0-1815 GCA_036266605.1 Candidatus Acidiferrum sp.
CGAAGCCGTACGAACCGCCACGGATCCCACCGCAGCGCTCTTCGACTTTTGCCAGACGACCTACGAAGCCGCTGCCATCAACGCCAAGTGGCCTCGCGAAGAATTGGAAAGAGCATCGTAGCTGAGAGCAAGCGCGCTACACTTCGCGCCGCGAATCCTTAGGGACAAAAAATGAAAAACATCCGAATACTGGTTGCATGCGGCTCTCTGTTCTTGATCTCGGCGATGGCCTCCGCCCAGGAGCATCCGGCTGCGCAACACTCGGTCGCGAATGATCCCGCCGAGCCGCCCCATCCGTTGCCGAAGGCGAAAGCGATTCCCCGCCCGAGCGGCGCCATCGCTCGCGCTTCCGTTGACGAAAAGGGAATGCGTTCGCTGATCGACTCAATGGTCGCCTGCGGCACGCGCATCGCCATCGGCAATTGGGACGATCCGAAGCGCGGCCCGGGTTGCGGCCGCGACAAGATCGTAGAGCGTCTCAACCAGATCAACAAAACGAACGGCGGCAAGCTGCAGGTTGTCGTCGACAAATTCGAGGCCACTGGGGATCGCACCCTCGGCAAGCCGGCGCCGATGCAGAACGTATATGCGATCTTGCCCGGCACGGACGAGAAATTGGCCAAGACCGTCTTCATCGTCTCCGGACATTTCGATTCGATTCCGTCCGTCTCGAGTATCACCGACACAACTCTCGACGCCCCGGGCGCAGACGATGACGCCTCCGGTGTGTCGGTGAGCGTCGAGTCGGCACGATTGGTCAGCAAAGCAGCCGGCGCCAAGGGATTGCGAGCGACCGTGATTTTTGCCGCGGTGTCAGGTGAAGAGCAGGGTTTGTTTGGCTCGACTCACATGGAAGAATGGGTGAAGCAGCAGGGTTACATCGTCGGTGGAATGCTCGATGACGACATTGTCGGCGACGATCTGCGCCCCGGCGCTCCGCATCGCGTTCGATTGTTTTCGGGAAACGGCGAGATCGACGATTGCGATGGCTCGTCGCGCGAATTGGCCCGTGCGATTGAAGAGATCGACGGACGCTCAGCGATTCGCCTCGTCTTCCGTCTTGACCGTTACGGCCGTGGCGGCGATCACTATCCGTTTTACAAGGCGGGAAGTCCGGCAGTCCGATTCACCGAGCCGTGGGAAGACTACAATCACGAACATCAAACCCCACGTACCGAAAACGGCATCGAGTACGGCGACTACGCGAAGTATCTGAACGCGTCTTTTTTGGGCAATGTAGCTCGTGACAATGCGGAAGCTCTCCGCCAGTTGGCGTTGGCGCCGCATCCGCCAACGGATGTGCATTTGGCCGGTGGTGTTACGCAGGACGCGAAAATTTCGTGGTCAGCCGAAGACGACGAAGCCCGCGCCGGATTTGAAATCCTCTGGCGCGAAACCACCGAAGCCCGCTGGAGCGTTCTGACCTTCGCCGACACCGCGGGTGAAACCGTGCTGAAAGACGTCTCGACCGACAATCACTTCTTCGCCGTCCGCGCAGTAGGGAAGAACGGCGCCCGCTCCATCGCGGTCCCGTCTCAACCCGCGCCACGCCGCCCCACTTCGACAACAGAGAAGAAGTAAGAGAGGGCAAGAACTTGTAGGGGCGCAGCACGCTGCGCCCCATGTCCGCAAGATGTATTGAGTTCAGATGGTTCTGTCGAAATGGATCGACGGTAACTCGTGTAGACGAAAATCGCTCACTTCGTAATCTTCGCGCCCCACTGATCGGGACTCAGGTCTTTCGCGTGCTGCGAAAAAATCCACAAATGCCCCTCAAGATCCTGCGCGGCATACTGCAGCTCCCCATAAACCGTC
>DATAMU010000055.1:0-7519 GCA_036266605.1 Candidatus Acidiferrum sp.
TCTTCTGAGGATGCGCAAAATACGAATACGGCACGCGCGCACCGACCAGAATCAATCGCCGAAATTCCTTCAGTAATTCCGCAGCCTGCTCAAAAATATACGGAATCCGTTCGACGATTGCGCGTCCCGCTCCGCGCTCGATCCGTGTAAATGGATAAGGCGCCAGCAACTTCGCGCCCGTCGTCGCAGCAATTCTTCCCGCCGCAGACAGGCCAATTCCGTACGAGGCATCGTGCGCCAACAAAATCGCCGTCCGCTCGCCGCCGCGCAACAGCGTCGCCGCACGCTCAACCGTCGCGCCGGCAGGCATCCCCGCCCGCGCAAAATTTGGCGCCGCAGCCACAACTCCCCCGTCGCTCCAGCACGCGTCCGACGCGACAATATGCGTTGCAATTTGCCCCGCACCTGCCCGCGCCGCAACGATCGCATCGATCGCATCGCGCCCCACGTCCCTCGCGTTTCGCGAAGTCCGCACCCAGCCCGACACCGGCTTCGCAATCCCCTCGATGTCCGATGTCAGCGGCGCGTCATACTGCAAATGAAATGTCGCATGATCGCCGATCACATTCACGATCGGCACCTGCGCGCGCCGCGCGTTGTGCAAATTCGCCACGCCATTCGCCAGTCCCGGGCCAAGATGCAGCAAGGTGCACGCGGGTTTTCCTGTCATTCGCGCGTAGCCGTCCGCCGCTCCGGTCGCAACGCCTTCAAACAGCGTCAGCAAACACCGAATCTCCGGTGTGCGCTCCAACGCCGCCACCATGTGCATTTCCGACGTCCCCGGGTTGGTGAAGCACGTGTCAATCCCGCCCGCCACCAGCGATCGAACCAGACTCTCTGCTCCGTTCACTGCGGCCTCCGCCGACTCTCACTTGACCGAATCTCGCCTAAGGCTTCCTTCAATCGGCGCGACAAAATCGCCGCCAATCCCTCGTAGTGCCGCGACAAAATCTGAAAATGATCGCCCGGCGTGATGTCCGTCACAATCTCGCGCACCCAGGTTCCCCAAGCTCCGCGCGGCGAGGCAGGAAACGACGCAATCCTCTCATCCGCGCGCACAAAATTGATTTTCCCGTCGAAATATTCCGGCGTGTAAGACTTCAACGCAAGCTCCTCGCACTGCCGCCTGCGATCGGCATCCGCAAATGTCACATTCACCGGACGTCGCCCCGGATTTCCGCTATCGTCCCAACTCGAATACGCTTCGCGCGCGGTTCCCTTCGTCAAGTAAGCAATTTTCTCGTTCATCGGGATACGCGAAAAAATCGTCGCGTGTCGTTTGAGCAGATTTCCCTTGATCCGTAGCTTCTCCGACGTCGGCAAAAATTCTCGATAGGGATAGCCTTCAACGATCCCGAGGAACGCCACGCGCTCGCCCTTCGCGGTCAATCGCCGAGCGGTTTCAAACATCACCACGCCGCCAAAAGAATAGCCGACCAGGAAGTACGGTCCATGCGGTCGCGTCTTCTGAATCGCCGCCGCGTAAAAATCCGCCATATCCGAAACCTTGCTCAACGGCTCGGATTTCAAGTCCGAACCCTTCGCCTGTAGGCCATACACGGGATTCGCAACGTCGAGATGCGTTACCGTCTGATAGAGGTCAAGCACGCTGCTGCCGAGTCCGTGCGTAAAGAAAATCGCCGGCTCCTCGCGTCCTTCTCGCAACAATGTCACTGTCGGAAATTGCGGCGTATCCTCCGCTTCCAACAATTCCGCGAGTTTGCCCAGCGTCGGCGCTTGCATCACCGTGAATACCGGCAGCTTGCGACCACACTCTTTCTCGATCTCATCGAATAATTCCCGTGCCTTCGCCGGAGTGCCGCCCAGCGCGAAAAAATTCTCGCCTGCATCAGCCGATGGGGAACGCAATACGCGTGCCCAAATGGGCTTTAGGCGTTCGATCATCGCGGCGCTCGTAGGCAGAGCCAAACCAACCTCATCAAAGTGTGATTTCTACCGCATGAATTGCGAACCGCGAGAGTAGACTTCTCGCCCGTTCAACCGCGCAATTACGCCGTCAAGAAAACAAGCACGCCTCTACGAAATCTTGCCCTTCGTATGCGCGAACTCCCAGTACAGTTCCCGCGCCTTCGTATACAGCGGCCCGAATTCCAGCTTCCGTTCGCCGACCTTGGTAATTGGCACGACCTTTGAATAATTTCCGGTCGAAAAAATCTCGTCGGCCGATTCGAGTTCCGAATACTTCACGGTCTTTTCGACGACCTTCACTCCGGCCTCGCGCAAAAGCGAAATCGTGCGCATCCGCGTAATACCCGCCAAAAATGTTCCGTTCGCTTCCGGCGTGTAAACCACTCCACCCTTGCCGTAGAAAATGTTCGACGTCGCCAGCTCCGCCACATTTCCGATCATGTCGCACACAACCGCGTTGTCAAAACCGCGCGACTGCGCCTCAAACAAACACCGCGCGTTGTTCGGATATAAGCAGCCAGCCTTCGCATCCACCGGCATCGTCTCCAGCGTCGGCCTTCGGAACGGCGACAGCGTGATCGAAAATCCCTTCGGCGGCCTCATCGGCGCTTCGTAGATCGACATGCACCACCGCGTCGATTCCGGATCGTGCGACTGTATCCACGGGCTCTCGCGCTCCGCCCAATACATCGGCCGGATGTACAGCGCTGTCTCGCCGTCAAATTTCTTGATGCCCTCTTTCGCCAGCTCGACCCACTTCTCGGGCGATACGACAGGCTTTAGATAAAGCTTTTTCGCCGAATCGTTCGCCCGCGCCAGGTGCAGGTCGAGATCGGGAGCCACACCTTCAAAATAGCGCGCGCCGTCAAATACCACCGAGCAAAGCCACAATGCGTGCGTCCGTGGTCCCCACATGCGCACGTTGCCCTCGTGCCAGGCATCCTCGAAAAACGTCCACGTCTTCGTCCAACTGTCTCCAGGCGTCATCCGTTCCCTGCCCCAATCGATTGAATTAGACCGCGATTTCGCGTTTGTCGGTGTCGTCAGCACCGCCAGCGCACCTGTTATCACACGTCTTTCGAAGGTAAGCCAACGCATTCCGACGCGTCAACGACTCGCCGAACACACTGCGGCGTCTTCGCTACGTAGCGTGCAGATCTCATTGCCGTTTTGGGGCCGAACACCGTGAGAGTGGCTGCGGCCCTCGGCGGAAGCATTTACAATCCCACCATTCGAACGCTAACTGCCATATTGCCATTGACATACAGCCGTTTGTGTGGTATAGTTCTTCCATTGAAAGCTGCATCGACTCTTTCCTCTAAAGATCGAATTAAAAGCGAAACACTACAAAGGCCAAGCAACTCATTCTAAGAGAGTTGCGCACTCTTTTCCAAAACCAACATTCCTCCATTCGTATTTCACTGATTCTAAGACCTTTATTAACACATTGGAAAATGAGGGGGGGGTGTACCCTCTTGGAGACCCCTCCAAACCGCCGCGTCTCCAGGGAAGACTCCTCCGAAAAGAGTGGAAGCGGTTTACCACTCCTGAGGCGATTACCTGCACCGTTTCGGTTCACCTGTTGTGGAAACCACCTGCTATCCATGCAAACTATTCATTCGCCTGGCCTTACTTGAGAAACGAAGCGGCATTCCGAGTGTCAACCTAACCCCTTTTGGCAGGGTGATTGCACCTCTCAAGGCAGAATACCCTCTCAGATCCGCGTTCGGCTGAGAGGCATAGCTGTGCCCAAAGACAGAGATACCTTTGAAACCGACCGTCCTGCTCGTCACCAGCTCAAAGTGGGTGCCCACCGCCCGCCTCGGAATGGCTATGGCCCAAGCCGGCTTTTTCGTGGATGCCGTTTGCCCGGCGGGCCACCCCATCACCAAGACGAGCGCTTTGCGCACCGGCCATCCCTATAGCGGCCTCACTCCGGCCCGGTCAATTGCCACCGGCATCCTCGCCTCCAAGCCCGATCTCGTGATTCCTTGCGACGATCTCGCGTCGCTCCAGCTTCACCAGCTCTACGCCGCCGAAGCAAAACGTGACAGCACCGGCTCCGAAATTTGCGCTGTTCTTTCGCGCTCGCTAGGATCTCCCGCCAATTTCCCGATGCTTTACGAACGTGCCACCTTCATTGAGATGTCTGCCAACGAAGGTGTCCGCGTTCCAAAAATGACGGTCGTCACTTCGCTCGACGAAATGCGCAAGTGGGCAACAAACGTGGGCCTGCCCATCGTCCTGAAATCCGATTGCAGCTCCGGAGGCGAAGGTGTCCGCGTCGTCCACACCATGGCTGACGCCGAGCGCGCCTTCAAAAAATTGCACGCGCCGCCGATGCTTGCGCAAGCCGCCAAGCGCGCGCTCATCGACGCCGACCACACCCGTGTTTGGCCCGCGCTTACCCGTCAGCGCTCTGTTGTCAGCGCGCAAGAATTCATCGCCGGCCACGAGGCCACGAGCCTCGTGGCGTGCTGGAACGGCACGGTCCTCGCTGAAAATCATTTTGAAGTCTTAAACAAAGTGCATTCGTCCGGCCCGGCCAGCGCGCTTCGCCGCGTGGACAATGCCGAAATGTCGGCCGCCGTGACAAAAATGGTGCGACGCCTGAATTTGTCCGGCATGAACGGCTTCGATTTTATGATCGAAACCGACACCGGTAACGCGTATCTGATCGAACTCAACCCGCGCACAACGCAGGTCGGCCATCTCGCGCTCGGCCCCGGCCACGACCTTCCTGCGGCTCTCTTCGCCGCAGTCACGGGCAGCGCACCGCAGCCCGCCCCGGCAGTCACGCAAAGCGACGTCATCGCGCTCTTCCCTGCCGAATGGAATCGCAACCCTGAGAGCGCATTTCTCAAAACCGGATTTCACGATGTCCCCTGGGCCGAACCCGAGCTAATTCGCGCCTGCGTGAATAAAAAGAAACAAGTAGCCGCGTGGCAAGTTCAACAGAAGCAGCCGCAAGCTCTGTCGTCGGTTCAGGTGCCACGCACAAAGTAGACGGACACGAAATGCAACGCAAAGCGACATCGCATGCGAACCAGGAAGCGCCGCTGAACGCAGCGGCCGATCCGCATCGTCGCAACGGAAATGGTCACGGCAATGGGAATGGGAACGGCAACGGCCATCACCACGTCGCCGAGCCCGCACCGACCACTGTGCCCGTTGCGAAGCGTCCGCATCGCCCTTTCTCGCAACGCACCGCCGGTCCGCACGCCAGCGTACAGCCATTGCGCGAACATCTGCGCCGCCCCCTCGCCGTCATGAAATTCGGCGGAACATCGGTCGGCGACGCCTCGCGCATTCTCAACGTCGCCGGAATCATTCGCGATGCGGCCTACGCGAGCGAAGTCGTTGTCGTCGTTTCCGCCATGGCGGGTGTCACCAATAAATTGATCGAAGCCGCAACCGCAGCGGAAGCTGGCAATCAAGCGCGCATCGCTGACATCTTCGTCGAATTGGAAAATCGCCACGCACAAGCTGCTTGTGAACTGATTCCGTCCGCCTTCGACCGCAACGCCATCCTGCAGAAAATGCGCGAGCTTTTTAACGAAACCGAGCTTCTCTGCGGCATCGCCGCGGCCATTGGCAAAGTCACTCCCGCGCAGCGCGACCAGATTGCGAGCCTCGGCGAGCGCGTCTCCGCGCCTCTCGTTGCCGCTGTTCTCGCCGATCTCGGCGTTCCTTCCGAAGCGATCTCGGCCGTCGAACTGATCGTCACTGACGGCAATTACGGCGGCGCCGAACCTCTCTCCGTACCAACGCGCACGCTGTGCGAAAACCGTCTACGCCCGTTGCTCGGCCAAAACATCGTTCCCATCATCACCGGTTATTTCGGAGCCAGCGCCGAAGGCGCGCTCACCACGCTCGGCCGCGGTGGCTCCGACTATTCCGCCACAATTCTCGGCGCCGCGCTCGACGCAGACGAAGTCGTCATCTGGACCGACGTAGATGGCGTGCTCTCCTGCGATCCGAAGCTCGTTCCACACGCGCGCACGATTCCCGAAATCTCGTATCTCGAAGCCGCCGACCTCGCCTACTTCGGCGCGAAAGTTCTGCATCCCAAAACCCTGCATCCGGTCATGCAATCCGATATTCCTGTCTGGATTCGCAATTCGTTTCTTCCCGAACGCATCGGCACGCGCATCACACCGCTGGGAAACCCGACATTTGGCGAAGTCAAAGCCGTCACCGCGATCTGCGACGCGCGACTGATCACCGTCAGCGGCGAAATTGCCGGCAGCGTCAACGACGCGCACACCCGCGCAACGCGCGCCGTCTCGTCCGTCGGCGCCGAAGCGTGGCTCGTATTTCAGTCCGAACCCGGCGACAGAATTTGCGTTGGCGTTGGCCCTGCACTCGCCGGCAAAACTGCCGACGCATTGGTGGAAGAATTCAGCGACGAACTTATCCAAGGAAAATTCGAGCGTGTCGCGATTCATTCCGCGATTTCGATCCTTACCGTGGTCGGCCAAGGACTCGACGCCTGTGCCGACATCGCCCAGCGTCTCGAGGCGACGCTTGATCGAGACGAAATCGACGTCATCGCCGCGGCCGTCGGAACGTCCGGATGCAACTTCTCCATCGCCATCGATCAAAAAGACATGAAGACCGCGCTACTGGCCATCCACCGCGAATTTAATCTCGACGAAACAGAACCGCAACCAATCGCCTCAGCGTTCTGAAGCGTCATTTCACAAGAAGGTTCAACACCAACTTTTGCTGCTGGCGGGGGCGACCTGTTGTTTAAAATGGTAAAGCTGAAGATTTCAACGGAGAACTGATGCTGCGTGTTGGTTTGATTGGATGGCGAGGCATGGTTGGCAGCGTGCTTCTGCAACGCATGCGCGAAGAAAACGATTTTGCCGGGATTGAACCGGTGTTTTTCTCGACGTCGAATGCCGGCGGTGCCGCGCCGTCTCCGGCCCCGAGCGGCACGAAACTGCTCGACGCCAAGGATCTGAAATCGCTAGCGGCCTGCGACGTTTTGATCAGCTGCCAGGGCGGCGATTACACCACCGAAGTTTTTGCTCCACTCCGAAAATCCGGCTGGAAAGGCTTCTGGATCGACGCGGCGTCCACACTGCGCATGGCGGACGACGCCATCATCATCCTTGATCCCGTGAACGATCGCGTGATTCGCGACGGCCTCACGCACGGCATCAAAACCTTCGTCGGCGGCAACTGCACCGTCAGCTTGATGTTGATGGCCGTTGGTTCCCTGTTTCAGGCGGGCCTCGTCGAGTGGATGACCACGATGACGTACCAAGCCGCATCCGGCGCAGGCGCCGCGAAAATGCTTGAACTCGTGAAGCAGATGAAATGCCTCACCGACGCCACCGGCGCGAAACTTTCCGACGACGCGCTCGAAGTCGACCGCACTACCATCGCCGCGCAGCGCTCATCAAACTTGCCCACAAGCGAAATCGGCGTCCCGCTCGCTGGCAGCCTGATTCCCTGGATCGATCGCGACATGCCCGGCGGTCAAACCCGCGAAGAATGGAAAGGCATGGCCGAAACGAACAAAATCATGGGCCTCTCGCCAGCCGTTCCCGTCGATGGAATTTGCGTGCGCGTCGGCACG
>DATAMU010000056.1:0-2292 GCA_036266605.1 Candidatus Acidiferrum sp.
AATCCGACGAACGACGCCACGAAAATAGAAGGGACCTCATCCTCAAAGCGCTGAAAGATTCCCATTTTGCCGGCTCTCATCGGAGATTAGCACGCGGGCGAATTGCCCGATCAGATTCGCCTACGGTTGTACCGCATAAAGAAACTCCAGTACGCGGCCGATGCGTTGCGACCAAGCCCACTCGTTGTGCTCGCCGCCTTCGATGCGTTCGTAGTGGAGGTCGTGGCCAAGCGCCCAGCCTTTTTGGATGAGGATGTCGCGGAATTGCTCCACGTCGGGAACGATGCGCGGACCTTCCTTGGTGCCGATGTCCAGCCAAATCGCGGGATGCGGATCGACGCGCGCTGCGGCCGCGAAACGATGGATGACGCGCTGGTTCCACCAAACAGACGGCGAAAGCGCAGCGATTTTGCCGAACGATTGCGGGAGTTTTAGGCCAAGGTAAAGCGAAACGAGACCGCCAAGCGATGAACCGCCGATGCCGGTGAGGTGCGGATTCGCATCGACGCGATACTGCGACTGAATGAACGGCATCACTTCTTGCAGCAAAAACTTTGCGTAGCGATCGGCGCGGCCGCCGCCGAGCTTTGGCGCCTTGGTAGGCGTGTATTCGAAGATGCGCGACTTGCCGGTGTTATAGATGCCGACGACGATCAGCGGCGCAACTTTGCCCGCGTTGATCGTTTCGTCGGCGGCGCCTTGGACGTTCCAATCTTGTCCGGCGAACGATGTGGCGCGATCGAAAAGATTTTGGCCGTCGTGAAGATAGAGGACCGGAAAGCGCCGATCTGGCTGCTCATCGTAGCCGGGCGGAAGGTAGACGATGAGGTCGCGCTGATTGCGCAGAAAGCGCGAGCGAAATGCGTCGTGTTTGCGGAGCCGGCCGTTACTCACGGAACGATTTGCACAAGCAAGTCCTTCGCTTCGACGTGCTGTCCATGCGTGACGAGAAGTTTGGCGACGCGGCCGGAAATCGAGGCGTAAATATTGGATTGCATCTTCATCGCCTCGAGAGTGAGCAGCTTCGCGCCGCGCTCAACCTTTTGATTTGCCTGCACGGCAATGCTCGAGATGACCGCAGCCGTAGGCGCGCCAATCTGCCCTGGATCGGCCGGATCGGCCTTGGGATGCGCACGCTCCTGCACGCGCAGCGAACGATCGCGGACGTTAACTTCACGCGGCTGGCCATTCAACTCGAAGAACAGCGTCCGCGTGCCGTCGGGATGCGGATCGCTGGCGGTAAGAAATTTGATGATGAGCGTTTTGCCCTTCTCGATATCGACGGTAATTTCTTCGCCAGATTTCAAGCCGTAGAAAAATGGCGGCGTCGGAAGCACGCTGACGTCGGAGTAGTCCTGCTTGAACTTGTCGTACTTCAGAAAAACTTCGGGATAGAGGAGGTAGCTGAGAAGGTCGTCGCGATTGATCGCGTGGCCGACGCGCTTTTCGAGATCGCGGCGCTCCTTGTCGAAATCCGCAGCAGGCATGCTGGCGCTGGAACGGCCTTTGATCGGCTGCGCGCCCCGCAAAATGATTTTCTGCAATTTCTTCGGCCAGCCGCCCGGCGGAACGCCGAGAACTCCCGTGAACATTTCGACGACGGAATTCGGCAGCGAGAGATCGTGCTTCTCGTCGAGCTTGAGAATGTCGTCGGGATGCATGTCTTTCGCCATCAGAAAGAGCGTCATGTCGCCGACGACCTTGCTCGATGGCGTGACTTTCACGATGTCGCCGAAGAGTTGATTGACCTCGGCGTAAGTCGTCTCGACTTCACGCCAGCGATGACCCAGACCCATCGCGACGGCTTGCTCGCGCAGGTTGGTGTACTGGCCGCCGGGAATTTCGTGTTGATAAAGACGCGCCGAGCCGGCCTTCGGTCCGGAATCGAAAGGAGTGTAGTACGTGCGGACGACTTCCCAATAATCGGAACACTCGTTGCACATATCGATGTCGAGCTTCGTGTCGCGCGCCGTGTGCCGCAGCGCTTCGACGATCGAGTTGAGATTGGGCTGGCTCGTGCCGCCGCTCATCGACGCCATCGCTGCGTCGGCGATGTCCACACCGGCTTCGCTCGCTTTCAAAACGCTCGCGGCGTTGAGGCCGCTCGTGTCGTGCGTATGAAAGTGAATCGGAATTTCGATTTCTTGCTTCAGCGCTTTGACGAGTTCGAAGGCGGCGTACGGCTTGCAAAGCCCCGCCATGTCTTTGATGCAAAGAAAATGCGCGCCCAGCTTTTCCAGCTGCTTCGCCATCGTGACGTAATACTTCAGCGAATATTTTGGCCGCGCGTCG
>DATAMU010000057.1:0-2791 GCA_036266605.1 Candidatus Acidiferrum sp.
GAGCAAGTATTTGAATCGACGGTCTTTGCCACCGAAGAAGCGATCGTCAACGCCATGGTCGCGGCAGACACGATGGTTGGAGCCGACAATCACAAAATCATCGGCCTCCCACACGATCAACTCCAGGCCATTCTGAAAAAATACAATCGCCTTCAGTAGCGGTATTTTTCACGTTTTAATGAGCGTCAGCGCGTCGTTTGAATGACGAATTGCATCCATACTTTCGTGCCTCAATCAAAACTGTTCGCTCGCAGAACGACGTTTCTTGGATCGTGCTTCCTCACGGTTTTTTGCATCTTCGCACTAATTTCCTGCTCGCGATCGCATGAGCCCATTTCACTTGCGTTCACGCACGTCACATTGATCGACGCTACCGGCGCAGACCCGAAGCCCGACGTGACCGTTGTTGTCCGAGATGGAAGGATTCAGGCAATCACGCCTTCCGCGTCTGCTCCGTTACCGAGCAACGCCCAAATCATAGACGCGACCGGGAAATTCCTGATCCCCGGCCTCACCGACTTTCACTTGCATCTTACGGGAGCGGGCGAACCGAGTGGCAGTCGCGAGTTCTTCCTGCCATTGCTTCTCGCCAACGGGATTACAACAGTCCGCGATATGGGCGGCTACCTTCAATCGCTGGTTCCTCTGCGCAAAGAAATCCGGGAAGGGAAGCGGCTCGGCCCCGAGATTTTCTTTGCCGGTCCCTACCTCGACGGCGATCCCCCATCCTTTCAACCTTCGATCGTCGTCACCAACGCCACGCAAGCGACCGATGACGTCCAATCTCTTGTCGCGCAACGCGTCGACTTCATCAAAGTTCAGTCTATCCTCAGCCGCACTGCCTATTTCGCGATCGCCGACGCCTCCAAGCAACAACATATTTCTTTCGTAGGTCACGTCCCGGACCGCGTCACGGCCGCCGAAGCCTCTGACGCTGGCCAAAAGAGCATCGAGCATCTAACCGGTGTGCTCCGCGCTTGCTCGTCAGCTGAACCCAGATTGATGGAGGAACAATTCCGCGGTGCGCCGAAGCATGAAACATCGCAAGGCTCGCATTTGCGCGAGATAGCCTGGGAACGAGAGCTCCTATCGACTTTCTCGGAAAAAACTTGTAACGCGCTGATCGCTAGATTTCGCGCGAACCACACGTGGCAGACGCCGACGCTCGTACTGCTTCGGCGTGATGCCTACCCGACGCCGGAATCCGACGCGGAGGTAACGGATGTTTTGCGATACGCTCCGCAGGGCATCGTGTCGAAATGGCAAGAAGCGCGAAAAAAACAGGATCAACTTGCTTCTCCTGCTGATTTCGAATTGCGCAATCAGCTTTTCGAACGTTCGGCGCAGGTTGTTGCCAAGATGCAATCCGCGGGTGTCGGGATTCTCGCTGGCACCGACAGCGCCGCACCAGAGTTGGTCCCCGGATTTTCCCTCCATGAAGAGATGGCGTTGCTAACGCAAGCAGGACTCTCGCCGATGCAGGCTTTGCAAGCGGCCACAAGGAATCCCGCCGATTTCATGGGGGTTAGCCAGAAGCAGGGCACCGTCGAGGTCAGCAAAAACGCGGATCTCTTGTTGCTAGACGCAAATCCACTCGATGACATCCACAACACAGAGAAAATCCGCGCTCTCGTTATCCACGGCAAGCTGCTCGACCGCACACAGTTGGACGAACAGTTAAAGAAGGCTGTGGCGTTTGCCGCGCAATAGGATTCGGTCGCTCGCGGCGAGCGAACTTAGATCACAGGAACTGTAGTCTTCCGAGGCGGATTGAAAAACGGCATCGAGACCACTTTCGCGCTGACCGTCTGCCGCACCGACTCGACCGTCATTTCCATATTCAGGGTGGTGCCGATCGCCGAGTGCTCGCGCCCCACCGTCGCCAAGGCGATCATCTTCTTAAGCGTCGGTGACCACGTCGTCGAAGTTGCTTTCCCAACGTTTCTGCCGCCACGGTAAATTGGCACCGCGACGCGCGATGCCATGCTCGGCACTTGAGGCGCCATCTTAATTTTGTCGTAGAGCACTTCGACTTCGTCCCAATTGACTTCAAGTCCCACAAGCGCGCGTGCCGGGCGCTTTCGTTCTTCTTTCTCGAGCGCTTCGCGGCCAACGAAGTTTTCTTTCTTTAGATCGACGAGCTTCCCCAACCCAATCTCCGCCGGCGAATATCGCTGCGATTCGATCACTGCGCGCTTGCTCGAGGTGTAATCCACTTCGATCAAAATTAAGCCAGCCTCGATGCGCGCGATGTCGAGCGCAACCATTCCAGCTGGGTGAATGTCGAAAATTTCTCCTTCATTCATCAACTTGTCCCAGACTCTGAGCGCTTCTTTCCACGGCATCCAGATTTCGTAGCCGAGATCGCCCGTGTATCCAGTCCGCGAAATATCGACCGGAACTCCGGCAATTCTTCCGTGGGTCACTCGAAAATATTTCAGATTCGAAACGTCAACGTCGGCCGCCGCGCGCAGCAGCTTTCCGGCAGTTGGCCCCTGAAGCGCCAGTGCGGCCGTCTGTTCCGAAATGTCTTCGATGCTCACGTCGAGGCCGAGCGCATTTTGCTGAAACCAACGCAAGCTTGGATCGGCCGCCGTCCAGCGATAGTCGTTCTCGCCCAGACGGGTGATCGTTCCGTCGTCGATGACTTTTCCGTCGGGATCGCACCAGCAGCAGTAGATAACCTGATCGACGGCGACCTTCGTGATGTCGCGTGTGATCACACGATTTACAAACTTCGTCGCATCGCGTCCCGTAATCCGATATTTAAACAGCGGCGAGATATCGATCA
>DATAMU010000058.1:0-4007 GCA_036266605.1 Candidatus Acidiferrum sp.
CGCACTCTGCGTCTCCGCGTTATCTTTGCTTTTCTCTTCTCCTCCATCTTTCGACTTTCAACTGTCGACTGTCGACCTCCGAAAATGCGAAACTCCCCAGTCATCCATCAGGAGCAAAAATGAAGCTCTCCGAAATCGCCACAAAACTCGGCTGCCGCCTCGAAGGCTCCCCCAACGCCGAAATCACCTCCGTCATCGGCATCGACCACGCCCTCCCCGGCCAACTCACCTTCATCGCCAATAAGCGCTACATCCCCCTCCTCAAAACCACCCAAGCCACCGCCATCCTCATCGACGAAAAGACTCCGATCGACCGCGCCCCCGGCCTCCCTCCTCTTGCCGCCCTCCGCACCAGCAACCCCTATCTCGCCTTCGCCCACGCCATCGAACTCTTCTACGACTCCCCCAAATACGCCCCCGGCGTCCACGAAACCGCCGTCATCGCCCGCACCGCCCGCGTCCCCGAAGGCGCTCACATCGGCCCTTACTGCTTCATCGACGAAAACGTCGAGATCGGCCACAATGCCGTCCTCCACAGCTTCGTCACCATCTACCAGGGCGTCAAAATCGGCGACGACTTCTTCGCCCACTCCCACACCGTCGTCCGCGAAAATTGCCGCATCGGCAATCGTGTCATCCTTCAAAACGGCGCCGTCATCGGCACCGACGGCCTTGGCTACGCCAAACAAAGTGACGGCTCCTGGTACAAAATGGCGCAGTCAGGTCCCGCCGTCCTCGAAGACGACGTCGAAATCCAGGCCAACTCCTGCATCGACCGCGCCACCGTCGGCGAAACCCGTATCGGCCGCGGCACCAAAATCGACGACCTCGTCCTCGTCGGCCACGCCTCCAAACTCGGCGCCAACAACATGATCTGCGGCCAAACCGGCCTCGCCGGTTCCACCGAAATCGGCAACAACTGCATCTTCGCCGGCCAATCCGCCTCGTCCGGCCACCTCACCGTCGGCGACAACGTCATCGTCACCGCCCAGTCCGGCCTTCCCCGCGATGTCGAGCCAAACCAAATCCGCTCCGGCTCCCCCGCCGTGGACAACAAACTCTGGCTCCGCTACACCGCCGCCCTTACCCGCCTCCCCGATCTCCAAAAACGCGTCCGCGACCTCGAATCCGCCATCGCCAAACTCGAATCCCAGGCTTCATCGGGCAAATAAGGTACCCGCCCTTATGTACTGGTCCTTATATCGCACTGCGATATAAATTTATTGGACGTCGCCCGCCAAAGGCGTAACATTGGTTTAGGTGCTGACAAACCCCTGGGTTTGGCCGCGCGACCGCTGCTGCTACACGCCAACAGCTTCGCCGAACGACCTCCCTCCGATTTGCCCGTGCTGGATCCTTTTGAAGGAGACAGCGATGCGTATCGACGATTTCGATAGCCAATGGCACTTTGTGCCCGACCGCCCGGAAGCAATCCGAGGTTTCCGCCGAACCAACCAGGCAATGATGGTGTTTTTCGCCGTGTTCGTTCTCGGCGTCTTCGTCGCCATGATGGTCTCTCAGCCAGTCCGCAACTCCATCACCGCCACCCACTTCGGTTCCACGATCGTGCACAAGGCCAAAGTGTTAGCTCCGCAGCACACGCCCGCGCCAAAGCCCGAGACCCGCTAGCGCACCCCCTCCCCGGGTCCCCGCGCCACTCTCGCATCGATTCAGGCGTGTTTTTGTATGCCCTCGCATTCGAACGCACACTCTTCTCGTGTCTCTGTGATCTCTGCGCCCTCTGTGGTGAATCCCGAATTGGAACGCCCCCCCTCGCCCATTCGAATTAACTGAAAGTAACCCTTGACATATACCTAATCTCTGTGCTATGCTTCCTCTCAGTCAAACCTGTCTTCACCCGATTCCCGTTTCATCCCTCCAATCCCAACCATGACTCGTGGAACTCCGTCTCCACGATCGATCCACACCACGGTTGACATGGAGTGCGACGCTCCCGCGCCGCTCTTGCCGTCGATCCATAGCCACGAACACGCTTCAGAAATCACGCCGTTTCAACAGGAGCTCACATGTCATCCACCTTCCAGCGCCACCCCGGCGTCTGCCGCTTCACCTACGCCGACGGCCGCCTTTGCCGCATGCTTCTTTCTCCATCTCACACATACCTTTGCTCTTACCACGCCCGAAAAGAATCCCAGGCCCTCGCCGCCGAAAAAATCGGTCGCCGCCTCTCCGCCTCTCTCTCCCACGACTTCATCACCGCCTGCGACCTGACCTCCGCCCTCAGCCAACTCTTCGGCGCCATCGCCCAAGGCCACATCAAACACAGAACCGCCAGCACCTTGGCCTACGTCGGCCAAACCATCGCGCAAACCCTTCGCCTCTCCCAGCAAGAGTTCATCGCCGCCTACGGTCCCCAAGCCTGGCGCGCCGCGATCCGCGACGCCCTGACGACCGCGCATTCGGCCGCAAACCCGTCGGGCGACACCAGTGCGACCGAGCAAGTAACTCCCGTAGTTTCCGCACTTACAAAAGTGTGTGAAAACGCCTGACTTGATCTCGACTGGAATCAACACTTACAAGAAACCACCGGGGGACTCTGCCCACTGGAGCTTTCACCGAGTCCTCCGCGCACCTCTGCGAACTCAGCGTCTCAGCGTTATCTTTTGCCTTTTCTCTACGCCGCGCCGGGAAATCCGATCGGCCGCTGATCCGCAGGCAGCCCCGCCGCCAGCGCATCGTGCACAACCTTATTCAACTCATCGCGCTGTTCGTACGAGTACCCCGCCGGATAAATCGGCGCCAGAAACTCCACCACTATCTCGCCCGGCCGAATCTTGAACGATCTCTTTTCCATCACCCGATGCGCACCCGAACAAGCCACCGGCACTATCGGCACTCCGGCTTTGATCGCCATGACGACAGCGCCCTTCTTGAAATTCTGCAGCCGTCCGTCCGGACTCCGCGTCCCCTCCGGATAAATCAAGAACGATTGCCCAGCCTTCAGCGACTCGATCGCCTTATCCAAGCTCTCCACGGCCGAGTCGCGCTCCTGCCGGTTCACCGGAATGAATCCAGCCGATGAAAACGCCCAGCCAACGATCGGATACGCAAACAGTGACTTCTTCAACAAAATCGCAATCCGCCTCGGAATCGCTCCCACAACTGCCGGCGCATCCGCCGAACTCGTATGGTTCGCCGCAAAAATGCATGTCTCAGGAGGAATCCGCTCGGTACCCACAACTCGCACCCGCACGCCCACCGCGCGCACGAAAAACATCACCCCATTCGTGCCCGCCCAATAAATCGCATCCGGATTGCGCGTCACCAGCGTCCACACCAACAGCGGCGGCCCTACAATCAAAATATAAATCGACAAAAACACCGCAACAAAAAGTGTCCGCAACATGAAATTAATTTACAGAGAACGCGAAAACCGCCACACATGTGTAGGGGCGCAGCCCGCTGCGCCCCATGTCCGCACGATCGCTCCGCTTACCGAGCCCTGTTTTTTCCGAACTCTTCAGCAACTAAGAGAGCGAAAGCATCACAACAAATCACAACGCTCACTGCGCACCCGCCGTCACCGGTTGTGTCACCCCATGCAAGATCCCATCTCGAATCCGCCGCGCCTTCTCCGTCGGATGCTCGCTCTCCACGGTCCGGTAAAATGTCTCCGACACCTCGCCCAACGCAAACTCAATCGTCGCCGAACTCCCATCCTCGCGCCGCACGCCGACCTTCACACCAGTTCCCTTCTTATGCGTGCTCGCCCAGCGCCCCAAATTTCGCGGAGCCTCCCCATTCCAACTCACAATCACATCGCCGGCCCGCAACCCCGCACCTTCCGCCGCGCTCCCCGGATCAACCGACTCCACCGTCAACGCTCCGTCCGCGCGCTGCACGGAAAATCCCAGCGACGCATGCTTCCGCTCTTCCGGGCGCAACTCCAGCCCTGCCTTCGACAGCACATCGCGATACGGCAGCGGCTCCGCCCCCGCAACATACCGATCGAAAAATTCCGAAAACGATCCGCCCGCAACTTTCTC
>DATAMU010000059.1:0-5994 GCA_036266605.1 Candidatus Acidiferrum sp.
AATGGAAACCAAACGAAGCCGGTGCCGCCTCAACGCTCAACACCACCGCCAAAGACTACGCCCTCTTCGTGGAAGCCCTCCTCAATCAAAAAGGCCTCAAGCCCGCCACATTCCGCGAGATGGAAACTCCACAAATCGCCCTGGACCCCACCTGCCGCATCTGCATCAAGCAGGAGCCAACACATCTCTCCGATAATCTCTTCTGGGGCCTAGGCTGGGGCATTCAAACGCACGGACGGCCACGAATACCTCTGGCACTGGGGCGACAACGGCTCCTTCAAAGCCTTCGTCATGCTCAACCCCAAATCCAAATCCGCCATAGTCCTCTTCGCCAACTCCCCCAACGGCATAGCCCTAGCCGAACCCATCGTCAACGAAGCCATGTCCACAACTTCACCCGCCTTCCCCTGGCTCAAGTAACGGATGGTTCGGGTATTTGTCGGTCACTCGCTACTTACCGCTCCCTTTCGCGCTTCGATACTCCTCTTCAGTCAGTCTCTGAAGCCACTGTGTCGGCCCTTTCTGCGTCGGCGAAATCGCAACATACGCAAACGTACTGTCCGGCGTCGCTCCATGCCAATGCGCCACACCCGGAGCGCACTTGATCACATCGCCCTTGTGAACGATTTGTGCCGGCTTCCCTTTCTCCTGGTAGTAGCCAGTCCCCTCCGTAATCATCAAAATCTGCCCGCCCGGATGAATGTGCCAATCCAATTTCGCCCCGGGCGCAAACGTCGCCTGCGCCACGCCAAAAACAAAAACGTCATCCGGCTTACTCAGCTCAGTCAACCACACCGTCCCCGTGTGATTGTCCGTCGTCGATACGTTGCCTTTCGGAAAAACGGACGAGTCCTGCGCCACCACCCGCCCCGAGAATACGAACGCCAACAACAAACTACCGAACAATGCTTTTTTCATTTCTTCTCTCCTCCACTTCAAGACTCAAAACTTCTCACCGGCTTTAATCCGCGCGTTTCCCCGCCTCCGTCGCCAACTGCGTTACATCCAGCCGCGCCTTCCACGCATCCGGCCCAGCCCCCGCCGTTCCATCCGATCGAAAATCAAAAATCATTCCATCCTTCGGATCGTAGCGCGGCCACTTCGGCAACCCTTCTCCGTTGGGATCCCCGCTTTTCGCAAAGTTCACCCAATAACTTTGCGCCATCCGGGAAACGCCCAGATCCTCCGCCGCCGGCGGCACCGGCGGCCCGAATCCTCCCACTCCCAACGTGCCGAACACAAACCCGATTTCCCCACCGTGCGGCGCACCCGCCCTCATCCTTTCGCGCATCCCCGCCTGTACATAAGAAAACCGGTACAAATACGCCGGCGATCCATTCGCAGCAAAAGCACTCGCGGCAAATCGCGCCGCCTCCGCCTGCCCAAAATCATCATTCGCCTCTGCCACCAGCGTTGCCACATCTTTCGAGCCGTCCGGATCGTACGCCGCTTTGGCCTGCCCGCTCCATTTCCCGAATCGCGCCCACAGCTGTTCCTTGGTCGTTGCCACAACACGATTGCCCGCCGTGTCCGCGCTGTTACTCCCAAGCATGATCGAAACATGTGGCGCACGGCCCGCTTTGTACGCACTCTCCGCCGTCTCCGTGATCAACTTCCCATCGAGGATCGGCGTCGTCTCGTACGATGGAATGCCCGCCCCCGCCGCGCCCGGCGGCCCATGCCGCACTTCTTCGGCAGTCAGCGATCTCAATCGCGCCACTGCAGCTTGATCCGTTCCCTCAATCCCCATCGACTTCGCAAACTCCGCCCCGATCGTCTCCGCCGAAACCGGATAGTTCGGATCGCTCCCATCCTTGCTCATCGGCCGCGCCGTCAACACGCTGTCGCGCGAACCTCCCGACTCCACGATCGCCTTCTGAAACAAACCTCGCGCCAACGGCGACACCAACAAGCTGTGCACCGAAACACCGCCCGCCGAAAATCCAAATATCGTCACGTTATTCGGATCGCCTCCGAACGCCGCAATGTTCCGCTTCACCCATTGCAGCGCCGCGATCTGATCCATGTACGCATAGTTCCCCTTCAGCTCATCCGGCCGCTCCCGACTCAACGCTGGATGCGCAAAAAATCCGAATCGCCCCACACGATAATTCGCAGCGACCAACACCACCCCGTGCTTAGCGAATCCCGTCCCCGACGTGCCGGCGTACGCGCTTGACCCGCCAACGAACCCTCCCCCATAAATCCAAAACATCACCGGCAGCTTTGCTCCCGGCGCGGCATTCGCGGGACTCCAAACATTCACAAACAGACAATTCTCCGACGGCGCTGGCCCGGAAGGAGCCGTTGGCGCAGGTCTCGCGCCAGCGGCCGGCGTTGCACCGGCCGGCGGTGGCGGCGGCCCAAACCTCCCCTGCATGCAATCCGCTCCAAACTCCGCCGCTTCTCGCACGCCAGTCCACTTCGCCTCCGGCTGGGTCGGCCGCCACCGCAACTCACCCACAGGTGGCGCTGCAAATGGAATGCCCTTGTACGACACAACGCCGTCGTCAGCCACGCCCTCCACTTCACCGCTGTCCACTCGCACCACATGAGGCTTCTGCGCAGCTGTGCCGACGACACCCAACGCCGCAATCCCCACGAGGAAACACAACAGAAACTTCGCCGCCATTAGCGATTCACCATCTTCTGCAAATTCTCCGGATAACGCGCCCCCTGAACATCAATCGCGGAAACCGCTTCATGAATTTCCTTCAAATCGCTTTCACTGAGCGACACATTCGCCGCGCCCAAATTCTCCTCGAGCCGGTGCAGCTTCGTCGTTCCCGGAATCGGCACGATCCATGGCTTCTGCGCCAGCAACCACGCCAGCGCAATCTGCGCCTTCGTCGCCTTCTTCTGGTCCGCAATCTTTCCCAGCGCATCCACTAGCCCTTGATTCGCTTTCCGCGCCTCCTCCGAAAACCGGGGCACGATGTTGCGAAAATCCGACTTATCGAATTCCGTTTTCTCCGAGATCGCCCCCGTCAAAAACCCTTTGCCCAGCGGGCTGAACGGCACAAACCCAATCCCCAACTCCTCCAGCGTCGGCAAAATTTCCTTCTCCGGTTCGCGCCACCACAACGAATACTCACTCTGTAGCGCCGCCACTGGCTGCACCGCATGCGCCCGCCGAATACTTTCCGCTCCCGCTTCCGACATCCCGAAATACTTCACCTTCCCCTGCCCAATCAGTTCCTTCACCGTTCCTGCCACATCCTCGATCGGCACGGCAGGGTCAACGCGATGCTGATACAACAGGTCGATCCGATCGGTCCGCAGCCTCTTCAACGCCGCGTCCGTGTGTTCGCGAATCCTTTCCGGCCTGCTGTCCAATCCCTTCGATGGAACGCCTTCCTTAAATCCAAACTTCGTAGCGATCACAACCTTGTCGCGAAACGGCTCGACCGCCTCCCCCACCAACTCCTCATTCGCATAAGGCCCGTAAGCCTCCGCCGTATCGAAAAAAGTCACACCACGCTCATACGCCGTTCGAATCAGCTTGATTGCCTCGCTCTTCTCGGTCGCTGGACCAAACCCATAGCTCAAGCCCATGCAACCGAGCCCCAGTGCCGAAACTTCCAATCCGCTTTTTCCAAGTAAGCGCTTCTTCACTTAATTCTCCTTGTTACTCATTTTCACCGCCCTCAGCAGATGCGAGAACGTCAGTTGCGCGAGCTTCCACTTGCCATTTTCCTTGGTATAAACCTCGGTCACCATAAAAGGATTGGTGACTTCGTGCTCACCGACTACTGCCTGCAAATCAATGTCCTCGAGCACGATGGCTGAGTTGCCAAATATGCGGGCATCCACCGCGTAAACCACAGTCTTTTTGTACCAGATGCCTCCACTTTTGATCGTGGCTAGCTCCTGCGTTTTCCCCCACGTCCCTCCCATGTGAGTGAACATGGCTTTGTCATCAAATAGCGCTTCCAAGGAATCGACCTTCTTGGCTGCCATCCAATCCCATTTCGTGTTTGAGAGGTCGATGAGTTCCTTTTGCTCGGGTGTAGGATTTGCGGCAGTCTTAATCGTTTCCGTTGGCGGCTGTTGCGACTGCTGCCCGTCCAGCGATTGCGCAATCATCGTGAGTAGAAATAGACCCGTAATCAGTGCGAAGGTTTTCATGGCTCTCTCCAGCAGACGCGTCTTGATCTTGTTTCCCTTACGCCCTCGAATCTATGGGTAAGGGTTCGTCGACGGGTAGCCCGATCCTGCCTACTTATTGCCTATTTCTCTTGGCGACCAACTATTCGATGGAATGCCTCAGGTAGGAGGGCTATCGTAGGATCGACGCCCAACAAGGCTCCGACATGAAAAACAGGCCACAACTAGGCATCGCCAAGTCAGTGCCGGCTATTGCACTCAGCGCAGAATTGGCCGGCAAGATTGCCTCTCTCATCGGCAATGCAGAGAATCAGATAACGGAAATCCCCGGCGTCAGTTTGCACCGTCGCACCGCCCCGACTCCTCCGTGCCGCACCACGTACCATCCGGGTGTCCTTGTGGTCGCCCAAGGCAGCAAGCGAGTCAACTTCGGAAAGAGCAATTTTTCCTACGACGCGGCCCACTACCTCTTAACCGCCGTCGATCTGCCGATCGTGAGTTGGGTCGCGGAAGCCACCGCGCAAGTTCCCTGCCTTGTCCTCTCGATCAAGCTCGATATCGCGATGGTTCGCGAGTTGTTAAGCCGTGAAGAAATCCACGTAGCCGACGCGCTGTCCAGCAGTCCTGCCATGTCCATCGGCAAAATGACGCCCGAATTTCTCAGCGCATGCTGCCGTCTGCTCGATCTACTCCACACTCCGCAGGACACTCCTTTCCTCAGCGGACTCATTCAGCGCGAGATCATCTACCGCATCCTGCGCAGTCCCGAAGGCGCACGCCTCCGCGCAGTCGCAACCCTGGGCGATCAGAGTCACCGCACAGCGAAAGCGATCGCATGGATCGCCGCCAACTACGCCAAAACACTTCGCTTAGAGGAACTCGCAGAACTATCGAGCATGGGCGTCTCCACGCTGCATCACCATTTCCGGATGCTCACTTCCATGAGCCCGCTGCAATACCAGAAGCAGCTCCGCCTTCAGTCAGCCCGAAATCTGATGCTGAACAATGGTATGGATGCGGCCAGCGCCGCGTTCGAAGTCGGCTACGAGAGCCCCACGCAGTTCAATCGTGAATACAGCCGCTTTTTCGGCCAGCCGCCGATCCGCGACGTCCGCGCCATCCGCGAGTCGGGCACACGCCCATCGGAACCGATGACCCAACAGATTGCCTGATCGCGCAGAAGATTCACGTCGATGAAGGACTAGCGCTGAGTTGTGTTGAGTTCGACGTACGACTTGCCCACCACACATCCAGCGATCAAATCGTGCACCGCTCTCCCATCGCGCGAAAACGCTACCCGTCCGCAATCCACCAGAAAGTAGTAAATCCCCACGTACGGCACATGCATCAACGCCCGCCCGGACCAAAACCGCAAGCTCGCCTTATAAAACGAAGCCCGCCCGCCGCCCTCGTCCGTCACCTTCAAACCTAGAAATTTCTTCCCCGGCGTGGCCTGCCACTTCGAGCTCTCGCATCCCGCGAAGTACACCCAGCTCATCACCACAAAAAACGCCAGGCTAGCCCAAATAAATTTGCCCCCGAACTTGAGCAGAATCTGTTGTGGCGTGAGCCCCGGCCGCAATTCCAGAAACGCAGTCGAAATCCCCATCGCCACTGACGCGAACGAAATGAAGCACGACTCCGGCAATGCCAAAATCATCAGGTCCACGATTCCAGCAGCCAACCGTGGAAAAAACGCTGGCCGCGTCGGAATCAGCTCCGCCACCCGTCGCCCGCCGATAACTTCGCTAGTCAAACTCTCTCCGTGCAGCGGACTGATTCGCTCCCGTGCGCCCTACCACGATCTCGGCCATCGCATAATTTTCGGCTCGAATAGGTGCACCCGCCACACGCCGCAACATCGCCAACTGTCCGACGTGCGTCAAC
>DATAMU010000060.1:0-11987 GCA_036266605.1 Candidatus Acidiferrum sp.
GTTGGGTGGCGCACCCTTCTAGTGTTTGAAGGGTGCGGGTTTAGAGTCCACTACAAACACCACTGAAAATTGGAAGGCAGAACTAGGCAACGCACGAGGAGCCCCGACTCAACGCGGATCGCGCGCCAACCCTAAACCACGGCCTGCGTCTGTAGGCACGCTCAAGACCGCCGGCGGCCCCGGCACGCAAACCGCCCCGATCACGACATATCCCGGATCGGCGCAGCGATATTTATTCTTCAGCGAAATATTCCTCGCTCCTTCAATCGCATGCACCGCCGTCAATCCAATCGGCACCAGCGGCGCAACGCGTCGCAAAATTCGATTCGGCGAATGACTCAAACTCCGATACGAATACGTAGCCACCGCCGCCTCCGCGATCCCCATCGGAATCATTTTGCCCCACGACGGATGCGTCCCCAGCAGCAATCTCGACATCGGATCGTTCTCAAAGCAATGGCTGCAATGATGAATAAAGTATCGCGTCGTAACGCCATCGAAAATCTCCGCGCCGCCCTGCACCAACCCATACGCCAGCGATTTCCGATCCAGCCAATAGGCGTGTTGGCGTATTGAAACCGGACTCGGCGATTGCGCCAAAGCGATCGCACTCGCCGTAGCTTCGACCTTCGGCGTCGGCGCCGAAGGCAGCGCCGCAACATATGCCTTCAACCCAATCTCATCAGTGTCAGCAACCGCTGCCATCGGCGCGACGCTCGCCGCGCTATCTTGAGCACGCACCGCGCTCGCACCCACCAGTCCAACGCTCAAAAAGAGCGCAAGAGCCAGATTGCATCGCAAAAATTGTGTTCGTGAAATTTGTGAAGGAAAAAAATTGTGTCGACGTTTCATGCCATTGCAAAAAGCACGTCAACACCCAACGCAATACCAGTCGCACAACCACTGCTCACCCCCAAAATCGCCTGTTCCAGCTTGAAACGCTCAACTCGCAACCCGCGACAATTTCAAATCGGGAATCCGTCGCTCCGCAAATTCCCATTACGAAAATTTCGGCAAAAACATCCCCGTGAGCCGCGAATGCTCCTCAAACTTCGCTCCAAACTCCTGCGTCAAAAACTTCTCCTCGTGTCGCGCCTTGATATAAAACGACAACCACACCACCGCCATCCCAATCAGTCCGCGCACTTGCCCGCCCACAATCGCCCACCCCAAAAAACCAATCAGTATCCCCGTATAAATCGGATGCCTGATATTCCGGTACGGCCCCGTGCGTATCAGCTCGTGTCCTTCCTTCAACGTCACCGTTCCGCTCCAGTTCGTCCCCAGATGCACGCGCGCCCAGCACGCGAACCCCAATCCAATCACCATCACCGCCACGCCGGCCCACTGCACCTCCGGCGTATGCGGCACAAAATATTTCCTCGACCATTCCAGCGCGAATTCCGAGTTGTACAGCACAAAAAACACGCCGACGATCGGCAGGATATACGCCATCCGGTGGGCGATCGACTCGCGCTGCTTCGTCTTCTTCCGCTTCAGCGCCGACACCAGCCAATACACCGCAAACAAAAGCCACAAATCCCGCGCCGCCTCAAGCGGCGTGATCCCCGCAACCTGCCACGCGCTGTGCGCCAGCACGAAAAGCATCATCATCGAAATCTCCACCTCGATCCGGATATTCCTACTACGTCTCCGCGCCGCCGCGTGTTTCGCCCCTCAGACCTCGCCCTAAACCCATCGAAAGCCCGCCGCCAAATTGGTCCTTTGACGCTCTGCCGCTCTGCGCCCAGAATGGCGCCATCATGAAAACCGCGTCACCAAAGAAAGCCGCCAAGCCTCAACCCGCCGCTTCCAAACTCGGCGCCCAAACCCAAGCCATCCACGCCGGCGAAGGCAACCGCCACGGCGTCGGCGGCCCCGTCAGCGCCCCCATCTCCCGCACCTCCACCTTCACCTTCTCTTCCACCGCCGAAATGAAGCGCTGGGCCGAAGGCAAAAGCAAAGCCTACATCTACACGCGCTACGGCAATCCCTCGCTCGCCATCGCCGAAGGCAAAATCGCCGCCCTCGAAGGCGCCGAAGCCGCCGTCGTCACCGCCTCCGGCATGGCCGCCATCTCTCACGCGCTGCTCGCGGCACTCAAAACCGGCGACGAAGTCATCTCCTCCGCCCAACTCTACGGGGGCACCTACCGCCTCATGCGCGACGTCTTCCCCGGCCTCGGCATCACCGTCCGCCAGGTCGAAACCGACCTTGCACGCCTGGACAGCCTGCTCTCCCCGCTCACCAAAGTCCTCTACATCGAGACGCCCACCAACCCCACCGTCCGCCTCGTCGATCTCAACAAAGCCATCGCCTTCGCCAAGAAGCACAGCCTTATCGCCATCATCGACAACACTTTTGCAACGCCGGTTCTCCAGCAGCCGCTTTCTCTCGGTTTCGACATGGTCGTCCACAGCGCCACCAAAGGACTCGCCGGACACTCCGACGTCATCGCCGGCGCCGTCGCCGGCAGCCGCGAATGGATCGACAAAGTCCTCAACATGGTGATCTACCTCGGCGGCTCGATGGACCCCGAAGCCGCCTTCCTGCTGAGCCGTGGCATCAAGACGCTCGCCCTCCGCGTCAAACGCCAGGGTGAAAACGCCATCGCCATAGCGAAATTCCTAGAAAAGCATCCCAAAGTCGCCCGCGTCCACTACCCTGGTCTTCCGTCACATCCCGACCACAAACTCGCCAAAAAACAAATGCGCGGCTTCGGCTCCATGCTCGCCTTCGATCTCAAGGGCGGCCTCTCCGCCGCGCGCAAATTCTGCGACAGCGTCCGTCTCTTCCTGCTCGCCGCCAGCCTCGGCGGCGTGGAATCGCTCGTCGTCCTCCCCGCCTACACCTCGCACTACAACATGAGCCTCGCCGAACTCGAAAAAGCCCACGTCACCCCCGGCACCGTCCGCGTTTCCATCGGCCTGGAAGATCCCGCCGACCTCATCGAAGATCTCCGCCAAGCCCTCGCTCAAGTCTGATCGAATCGGGGCTTCTCCGCCCGGCCGTAGCGTCTTGGCACTTTTCATCCGCGTGGCACGGTCATGTAGGGGCGCAGCACGCTGCGCCCCAGCTTGCCCGGGTGTCAAATATCGATCACAGTCTGTTTTTTCTTCGCTGAACTTTGCATCGCCTCAAATCTCTGCTACAACATCCCAAAAATGCCAACCCTCTCGCTCACAAACAAAGTCGCCATCGTCACCGGCGCCTCCCGCGGCATCGGTCGCGCCATCGCCGAATCCCTCGCCTCCGCCGGCGCTTCCGTCGTCGTCAATCACCGCGACAGCGCTGCCCAAGCCGCAGAAACTGTCGCCGCCATCGAACACGCCGGCGGTCGCGCCGTTGCCATCCAGGCCGACATGGCCAGCATCCCCGACATTCAACGCCTCATCGCGGCGGCATGTAAAACCTTCGGTGTGCTCGACATCCTCGTCAACAACGCCGGCGTCGGCAACCGCACCGCCATGTCCGACATGACCGAAAAGGAATTCGACTGGACCATGTCCGTCAACGCCCGCGGCCCCATGTTCGCCATCCAGGCCGCTGTCCCCCACATGCGCGACCACGGCCGCATCATCAACATCTCCAGCTGCGGCTCGCACGTCGCCCAAATCACCGGCCTGCTCGCCGTCTATCAAATGTCCAAAGGCGCGCTCGAACAGCTCGCCCGCTGCTACCGCATGGAACTCGGCGCCCGCGGCATCACCATCAACAATGTTTTACCTGGCTTCGTCGAAACCGAACTCGCCGCCGACACGCCTCAGCAATACAAGGACGCGCTCATCGCCCGCACTGCTCTTAAACGCCTCGGCACTTCCGAAGAAATCGCCTCCGTCGTCGCCTTCCTCGCCTCCGACGCCGCCCGCTGGATCACCGGCGAAACCATCCAAGTCAGCGGCGGCCTCGCCTAATTCGGTCGGCCCGACTTTTTCTTTTGTAGGGGCGGGGCTCGCTCCGCCCGGCCGTCGCATCTTGTCGCGTTCTATCCGTCCGCCAAAATCGTGTAGGGCGCAGCACCGCTGCGCCCCAGCTTGCCCGGACCGCAACCTCACCCCGTTTCGTTTTTTCTTTATGGCTCGCGCAAAAAAAAACGGGCGAAGCACCGAAGTGCTCCGCCCGAATTTTAAAGCGTGTGAAGTAGCTTAGAGGGGTTGAACGTTCGAGGCTTGAAGACCCTTGGGGCCCTTGGTCACTTCGAATTCAACCGCTTGGCCATCATTCAACGACTTGTAGCCATCAGCCATGATGGCGGAGAAGTGTACGAATACATCTTCGCCGCTCTGGCGCTGGATGAATCCAAAGCCCTTGCTCGCGTTGAACCACTTCACTGTTCCTTGTTCTTTACTCACTGCATCTACTCTTTTCTGTTGACCGCATTGCGATCACACATTGAGCCCGCTCAACCTTGATTGGTGCGCGTTCTCGATAATTAAGCTATCTGGTGCCTCGACTCCGAACCCCTCTACAGAGATACGGGCCGCCTCCGGACATAAAAAAAGGCCGCAAGTTTGAACCTTGCGACCGCTTCCACTTCACGTAGGCGATACAAGAGCAACAAACGCAGCCTTAACGTACCACGAACTTTACCGATATGTCCAGCCCTTTTTTCGGTCCATGTTATCTCCTTGACTCCCCAACTTGATGCCCCATCCCGTCATTCTCCGCGCCGCTTTCGAGCCCGAGCCTTCCTGAGATAAGGCCTTAGCAGCGCCTCCACCTCGCGCCGCATCCACCGCTCCAGCGCCCCCTCCCGATACACCGCCCAAGACAGCATCGCTCCGTCGTGCACCTGTTGCAGCAGCCGGCTCAGCTCTTCCGTATCGCAATCGTGGAGCAACTCCCGCGCCGCCACAGCTTCGTCCAGCAATCGCCGAGTCTCCTCGCGCATCGCCCGAAACTGCGCAAGCGTGATGCCGTGAAACTCCCGATCGGTCAGGTCCACTTGCAAATACGCCAGCCCGTTCGCCACCGCTTCCGGAGTAGGCGCAAAACCTGAGCAGTCGGCATACAGCTCGACGAGCGCCTCCAGCGGCGACTTGTATTTGGCGCGCGCGGCTCCAAATTGCCTCGCCGTCGCGTCCGGCGCCGTGCGGCACGCCGCCAGCAGCAACCCCCGCTTGGTTTTGAACCGCTGGATCAGCGTCGCAGGAACGACGCCTGCCTCCCGGGCCACATCGGCCAGCGTGATCTGCGCCGGCCCCAGCCGCTGCATCACCCGCCCCGTGGCAGTCAAAATCTCTTTGTCAGTCGTTTCCCGTGGCCTTGGACTCATCGTCTATCTATCGCTCATCCATCTCGCTTGGTAGCGCCGTTGTAGCGCCGTTGTAGCGCCGGCTTCCAGCCGGCGTTTTTCCGCTCCATAACCCGGCCCGCAGCCGCTTGGCACGATGCCCGCAGTATAACTGAACGCCCATTCATTTACGCCTTGACATTTGTAAACGCCCGTTTATTATCTCCTCGATCCCCGACCGAGGTTTTTCATGGATACTTCTCCCTCCTATCGTCCACCCAATCTAAAAAACCGCGTCGCCCTCGTCGCCGGCGCCACCCGTGGCCTCGGCCGCGGCATCGCCCTTGCGCTTGGCGAAGCCGGCGCCACTGTCTACTGCACCGGCCGCAGCACTGCCGCCAATCGCATTCCCCGCAATCCCAACGAAAAAATCTCCCCGCACGATCACGCGCGCCGCCCCGAAACCATCGCCGAAACCGCCGCCCTGGTCACCGCACGCGGCGGCCAGGGCATCGCCGTCGTCGCAGATCACAACGACTCCACCCAAGTGCAAAACCTGATTCAAAAAATCCGCGCGGAACATGGAAAACTCCACGTCCTCGTCAACGATATCTCCGAGCTTGTGCATCCAGACTTCGGAAAATCGTTCTGGCAGCTCAACCTGGAACAAGGCTTGAAAAATCTCCAAAACATCGTCCAAACCCACGTCACCACCAGCCATTTTGCCGCACCTCTATTGATCGAAACCGCCGCTGCCGAAAAACGTACCGGCCTCATCGTCGAAATCGGCGATGGCGACTCCTATAGCTACCGCGGCCATCTGTTCTACGACCTCACCAAAACCACCGTCATCCGCCTTGCCTTCGCCATGGCCCGCGAACTCCGCAAGAAAAACGTCGCCGCCGTCGCCCTCACGCCCGGCTTCTTGCGATCCGAAGCGATGCTCGAACATTTCGGCGTCACCAGGGAAAACTGGCGCGATGCCGCGAAGCAGGATCCCAACTACCTCGCGTCCGAGACCCCGCTCTTCGCAGGCCGTGCCGTAGCCGCTCTTGCGGCCGACCACGATCTATCGAAAAAATCCGGGCGCGTCTGGAGCTCCTGGCGCCTTTCCGATGAGTATTCCTTCGCGGACGAGGACGGCAGCCGCCCCCACTGGGGCCGCCACTTTGCCGCCACCTACGGAAACTCTCTGAAGTATTGCGACGACGCCTTTTACAACAGCTGGACGGACCCCGCCGTGGACGCCCTTTTTGGAAACTAGAAGTTGGAAACCGGAAATCGGGAAGCAAACCCATCGGCGTGTTTCACCAATTTCCAATTTCCAGTTTCCATTTTCCCTTCACCAATTTCCGCCTTCCCACCCCTGTACCCCTTCCGCTCCCCCTGTACCTTTAACCCGTTGACCGCCCTCCCGCGCGCTCCTTACCATAGTCAGGCTGAGGTCCCCCAGACTTGACGTACCGACACGCGAAGCGCGGATTTTTACAAGGCGTACTTCTCGCCACCGGTGTTGCCCTGACCCTGTCGGTCGTCGGCTGCGACGATTCCGCCAAGCACACGACCGCGCAGACCCGCGTGCCCACGACACGCCCTGCGCCCCAGACTTCCTCCGCCGCGGCAGCAACGATCCTCACGGGACCTCCTCCGTTCGCGCTCCCCAAGCTCCCCCTCGCGACGCCCTCCCATGCGCAGATCGCTTATTTCCGAACGATTCAAAGACCGCTCGCGGCGCCCGTCAACAACGAGAGCCTGATCAGCCGGGTCGAGGAAAAATTCGCCTCCGGCCAGCAGAACTACAAAGCCGGCCATCTCGAAGCTGCCCGCAAGGACTTCGACGAAGCCCTCGATCTCATGCTGGAAAGCGGCCGCGACCTCAACAGCGATCCCAAGCTGAGCGAACTTTTCCACCGTGTGGTCGATACGACGTACACCTACGAGCTCCAGGCCTTCCAGGCTGGCGATGGATTCCAGGAAGCGCCTGCCGTTCCCGCGCCCATCGATGAAGTTGCGGAGATGACCTTCCCGGTGGACCCGCGGTTGAAAGATCGCGCCGAGTCCGCGGCAAAAAATCTTTCGCACGACCTTCCGCTGACCGCGCCCGACGAGGTGCTTTCCTTCCTGAATTTCTTCCAGACCCCGCGCGGGCGCGCCATCGTCGAAGCCGGACTACGCCGCCAGGGTCGCTATAAAGAAATGATTTCGCGCGTCCTCAAGGAAGAGGGCGTCCCGCAAGACCTTATCTATCTGGCGCAGGCCGAAAGCGCTTTCCAGCCGCTGGCTTTGTCCCGAGCCGGTGCGCGCGGCATGTGGCAGTTCGTCGCCTACCGCGGCCAGCAATATGGCCTCCGGCGCACCTGGTGGATCGACGAGCGCCAGGATCCTGAAAAAGCCACCCGCGCCGCCGCCCAGCATCTTCGCGATCTCTACGGTCTCTTCGGCGACTGGTATCTCGCCATGGCCGCCTACAACTGCGGCCCGGGCAACGTGCAGAAGGGTATTGAACGCACGGGCTATGCCGACTTCTGGGAACTTTATCGACGGAACGTTCTGCCTAAAGAGACTAAGAATTACGTTCCGATCATTCTCGCGCTCACCTTGATTGCGAAAGATGCCGCGCACTACGGCGTGCAGGTCGACCCGGAAACGCCGGTTGCGACCGATGTCGTAAAACCGGGCCGGGCTATCGATCTTCGCCTGGTTGCCGAAACGATCGACGTCGACGTCGAAACGCTGCGCTCGCTGAATCCGGCGCTTCTGCGCCTAGCCACCCCCGACGACGCCTCGTTCGAGCTGCACCTGCCCGCCGGCAGCGCCGAAAAGTTCTCCGCCGAAATCGCCGACATCCCCGCCGATAAGTGGGTGAGCTGGCGCCGCCACCGCGTCGAAAGCGGTGAGACGCTGGGTTCCATCGCGAAAAAATATAAAGTCACTCCGGCGGCCATCGCCGAGGCCAACAGCCTCGAACGCGGAGCCGGCCTCGATCCGGGCGAAAAGCTCATCATCCCAGCGACGCAGGCCCAAGTCGATGCGAAGCGGCATCTGGTCAGCTACCGTGTCCGCAAGGGCGACACGCTCCTCGGCATCGCCGACCGCTTCAGCGTCGATTCCGATGATGTAAAAAAGTGGAACCGCCTCAAGACGAACCATGTCGGCCGCGGCATGGTATTGCGCATCTACACCCAGGGCAGCCTCCCCGAAACGGCCTCTTCGCATTCCCACGCCGCCCCCAAGAAAAAGACCCGCACCGTAGCCCAGGCCGCAACCTCCCCTACCGACAAAAACTGATTTTCCACGGGCGAGTGGTGTCCCCATCGTACGGCGTTCGAGCGATGGCGGCCCGACCCGTGCCTACTCAATGGTCCAAGCCACAGCCCGCATCGGCGAGTCGGCAGCCACTCTGCGGTCCATCGCGGCTTCGCCCGGGGTATCTCGGGTTGGGGCGTAGCCCAAACGTGTAACTTTCCAACCTGCAAACCTTAGAACCGCGAATTCCCGCGGATTTCCCGCCAGAACTCTTGACAACCTTGCGGCGAGTACGGTAACAACGCGCAAGGCTTTGGAGCGTGCATCACTCATGATGTAAAAAACTCCGGCCCGTTGCTGCGACACCGACTCGACACGTGCCCTCCGGACCCGCCGGAGGCGATGCCTCGGGCGGATATGGAAAAAACCCCTGGGGAGGATGGAAATGGATCTCGAGAAAGACAACTTCGAAGACGACGAGCTGTCCGGCCTGGAAGAAGATGACGAACTCGGCGGCGAAGATGTCGTCGAGACCGAAGAAGAGGAATTGATCATCGGCGGCGACGAAGAGGCCGACGAGGAACCCGCGGAGGCCCCGGCCCCCAAGGCCGCGAGGCCTGCTCCGGCGAAGTCCGCCCCCAAACCCGCGGCCCCTAAAGCCGCAGCCAAGAAGGCCCCGGCAAAGAAAGCCGCCAAGAAGCCCGCCAAAAAGGCCAAGGCGAAAGCCAAGCCCAAAGCCAAGGCGAAGAAGGCGTCAAAACCCGCGAAGAAGAAAAAGAAGCGCTAGTTTTTCATTTTCGCGCCGTCAACCGTTCAAAGAAGTTTAAAGGCTTCCGGTCACTCCACCGGAAGCCTTTTCCTTTTCCAAAGATTTTCAAGCGCGATGGCTTCAACTGAACCCCGCTCCAGACGCAAGCATCTGTGAGGGTGAACGTCCTGTCGCGTTTCGAAGTGCGTGACACCGGTCGCCTTGTGGGTCGCGGTTTCAACCGCGACAAAAAGGCCGGCGAGAAAGCAGCGGCTTCAGCCGCTGAAGTAAGGTTCTCTTCGGAGCGAATCCACACGAGTCCGTCAGGAGTGCGTTCAACCCTGTTCCGTTTTGAAACGCCCTCGTTCCAAAATGAAAATCCTTGCCTTCCGCTCCGCTTCTTTCGTATTGTGTATACCAAAATGATACGTGCCATGGAGCAAATACGGCGCATGCGCGGTGGCGCCCAGTCGCATTTAATGCGTTGTTCCGACGGCAAAGACCACAATCTCTACTTCGTCGTCAAATTCCAGAACAACCCCCAGCACTCCCGCGTCCTGGTCAATGAACTGCTCGGAAACCGCATCGCGCGCCGCATGGGGCTTCCGGTGCCGCGCGTCGAAATCGTCAAGGTCGATCCCGACTTGATCCGCTGGACTCCCGCGCTGTGCATCGAGATGCCGCGCTCGAGCACGCCGTGCTGTCCCGGGTTGCAGTTCGGCTCGGGACATCCGGGCGATCCGCGGCGCATGACCCTGCACGACTTTTTGCCTGATGAGCTTCTGCGCGAGGTCAAAAACATCACCGATTTCGCCGGTATGCTGGTGTTCGACAAATGGACCTGCAACACCAACGGCCGCCAGACGCTTTTTTATCGTGAGAGCGACAACGGCGATGGGCATGGACAGGGTCCCGGCGGCAATGGCCATCGCACGGCCGGCGGCGCAACATCGGCGGGATCATCGAGCCCCAGCCCGTCGCCTTCGGAGTCCAGTGCATCGGGTGGCGAGGGACGGTACTCCACCAAGATGATCGACCAGGGTTTCTGCTTCAACGCCGGCGAGTGGAATTACCCGGACGCACCCTTGCGGGGCCTGTACGCCCGCAACCGCGTCTACGAAGGAGTCATCGGGATGCAGACCTTCGACCCCTGGATCCGGCGCGTAAAAAATATCACCGACCGGGTGCTTGAGGAATTCGCCAAGGAAATTCCCCCCGAGTGGTATTACGACGATTTCGACGCTCTGAAGCGCCTTCTCGAACAGTTGCTGAAGCGTGTAAGTCGCCTGGAGGAACTGATCCTCGACGCCAAACGCAGCAACCGCCAGCCGTTCCCCAACTGGCGCTGATCTTTTATTTTTTTCACGGAGAGATTTTCTCGCGCGGAAAGGAGGAAAGAAAAATGGACGAACCGAAAGATTGCAGTCCGGAACGCAATCCGGAGAACGACTCCCCCAATTCTGGCGGCGGCAACACTTCCGTCCAGCGCACGTTCATCTATCGCGTGCTGCGCTACGTTCCCAGTCCCCTTCGCGACGAGTGGGTCAACGTCGGCGTGCTCCTTTACGATCCGAACACCGGTGAACGCCGGTTGCGTCTCATCGAAGAAGAATCTGAATTCACCCGGGTGCGGCGCTTGCGCCCCGCAGCCGACGAAGCATTCCTGCGCGGCCTGCGCAACCACCTCGAGAGCCGCCTCAGCGCCGTCACGGCGCCGGCCGTCAACGGCGGCCCCATCCGCAGCACCCTGCGCAACGGTCACGGAAATCCGCTGCCGCACTCGACCGAGTGGTTCCCCATTCTCGAAAAATGGGACGCCACCCTGAGCCACTCGATACAACTCGCTGGGCAGCAAGCCACATACGCCGACGACATCGATGCAGAGATGGACCGGCTCTACCGCGAATGCATCACCGCCAGCGGCTTCGGGTCCGCGCGCACGAATCAGCCGAGTACTCGGGAGCAGATGCGCGACTACATGGATCAAGTTATTCATCAGGCGGGTCTCTGGGGATTGATTGAGAAGTTTGTGCCCGCTTCGAAGTACACCCTCGACAAGGACCCCCTGAAGATTGACTACAGTTATCTGCGCAGCGACAACCGCATGCGTGGTTTCATCCAGACTATTTCCCTGACCACGAAACCCGATGACGTTCGCATTCTGGCGCCGATAGCCAAAACCATTCAGCACAACGCAGGGAAACGGAATCTGAATTTTGGTCCGGAGTTCACAGCGGTCACCGATGTCGCCTTTGAGCCGGAGAACGACGATCACCGCTTTCTTGAAAAAATGCTTCGAGGCAATGGAGTCACACCGATTCCTCTCGATAACTTCGCCGTGTTTGTCGCCAAGCTTCGCCCGATGCTGCAATGAATGCAGCTCGCGCCAAAAGTTGAAATAGTTAACGATGACGATGCGCGTCCGAATGACGCTCGAACGTCGAGCCTTTCCGCTGAATGCCGTTCCGATTTTACGCTCTTCCAATTTCCAGTTTTATCTTTCGTAAGTCGCGGTGCATTCACATCGCAGCCACCGGACGTTCAAAATTTTCAAGCGGGCTATCACTGTTTCTTCGCGGGAGTTCGGAAATTGGAGGAGTTCGCGTAAAATATGTTCGTCCAATACATCGCGCTCAACTTTGCGCTCGTTACCGCGCACAACGTTGCGTCACCGGAGAATCTTTCATCATGGCCAAGGTCTATCCGTTTCCCGCGTTTCGCTATAACGCCGGCAAAGTTTCGTACGATCGCGTGCTCACG
>DATAMU010000061.1:0-18032 GCA_036266605.1 Candidatus Acidiferrum sp.
GCCACCTGCTCGGCCGAATGCGGAGGCGGTGGAACGCGGAGCGGAAGGCGGTGCCATCGAGCGCGAAGGCGCTGAGAATCCGCGAGCCGGAGCTGCGGTTGGCCGTGCGCCTGGATTCGTTGTGCGCAACGCGGCCGTCGAGGTCGGAGCTGCGCTGCGAGCGTTGGATGTGCCCGCCATCGCGCCGACGCGTGCGTTCGTTGCGGCCGGGGCGCTGGAATTGACGAAGCGGTGCGAGGCTGCGTCGTACGCGAGGGACGAGTTGCCGCCGAGACCGACGCTGCGCATGGCGGAGTTTCCGCCGGCCATGGTGCGCTCGACGCGAACGGGAGCCGTTGCCGTTGCGACGCGCGCGTTGACGGTGTTCGTCGGAACCGACTTCACAGACTTCCACTGTTCGCCAGCGGTGGCCGGGGCGAGTCTGCCGATGGTGCCGTTGTTGACGGCGAAGACGCCGTGCGTCAAGTTTTGCGGAGTCTTGCTCTTGGCGTCGAGCGGATGCGTGGGAACGATGCC
Organism: Candidatus Acidiferrum sp.; assembly: GCA_036266605.1. GTDB lineage: Bacteria > Acidobacteriota > Terriglobia > Acidiferrales > UBA7541 > Acidiferrum. The sequence continues at coordinate 517 of DATAMU010000061.1, forward strand.
GATCGGCCCTTTGCCCTTGCCGCCGCGCAGCCATGTTCCGGTAACGGGCGAATAACCCGGATAGCCGCCGTAGAGGCCGCCGCCGCCGAAAGCGTTCGGAGACCAGAGCCAGCCGTAGAGAGGATCAAAGATCCATGCGCCATAGTGGTACGGGAGCCAGCCCCAAGGCTGACTTCCGATGAAAGACATGCCAATCGAAGGATCGAGGGCCCAAGAGCCGCTGTCGAACGGCGACCAGCCCATGCCGACGCCGTAGGGACGCCAGCAATTCCCAAATTGGCACGGATAGAAGGCGCCATAGGTGTAGAGGCTGGAAAGGCCCGAGGAATAGTTAGGCGAGTTGACGTATTGCTGCGCAGCGGCGGTGTTGTTGTATTCGGCGCTGATGCGGTTTGCAGCCCACTTGTCAAAATCGTCGCCGGTGGAAGTATTTGTGGCGATGTCGAAATTCTTTGGATCGTCGGCCTTCATTGAGAACGTCTGGCCTTTGTCCAGCAAGGTCGAGCCCTTTTTGCGCAGGACGTTGACGCGGCCCTTCATGACGTTGATGCGGCTGCCGTCGTCAAAATTATCGAGGCGGAAGCTGGAATGGCCGTCGGCTTCGACACTGAAGTCGCCGCCGGTGACGCTGAAGTAGTCGCCGTTGCTGGGATTGACGGAGAACGATGCTGTGCCCTGGCGCAGGATGAGGCGCGTTGTTTTCGCGCCGTCTTCGAGCGACAGATCGAAGAACTGAAGCACGGTGTTTTCGCCGATAAGGGCGAGCGAGCCGTTCTCAAATTCGACTTCGGCGCGGCCGTTGCCGGTGGAGATGACGAAGCCCTGCCGAACAGGCAGATTCATCTCGGCGTTTTCCCACACCACGTTTTCTTCAGCGGCGAGAGGATCGCCTTTGACGTCGCGGGCGAAGCGCACTTCTCCCTGGACGTAACTGATGCGAATAATTCGGATGTGACTGACGTCGGCGGAAGCCGTAGGCGCGCTGGAGAGAGCTGCGAGTAAGAATAGAGCGAGAGCGCCGACGAATGTAGAAGCGAATCGAAGCGTGCGGGACAACATGATGTCACCCCCTGACGGGGACACTGCCATTTATGAGACGGATTAGACACACCGGACGTTGCACCTGCGCAACGCCTACCCGGTCTTCCTACATACTCAGTGACGGGGACGCCGCCGTCAAGGGGCGTAGGGGTTTGGGGCTGCGGTTTGACACCGATGAGACAAAGCGAAAACTTTCATGCCCGTCGGCTTGACAGCAAAGGGGTGGAACGCTAGTTTCATGGCAGGGGTGGAGTAGTGAAGAATCCGCGAGTTGTCCAAGTTGACCTTCAGTGTTCGTGTCGTTGTTCGTGTTGACCGCACTGAGCCCACGCACGTTCACGCAAGTGTCCTGTAGCTGATCCAGTTCACACAACAGATCGCGGAGCGGTTTGGTCGGTTGTCATCGTTCCAGCGGTCCATTCAAGACGGTCGTGAAAGCGACCGGCACTAGGGGGATTCTTATGAAGGGGATGCATCGATTTTTAGTGGCCGCCGTGTTTTTTGTGGCGTGCGCGCTGGCCGGAGTGCCGACGTATGGGCAGGGAGGCGCGACGGGCGCGATTGACTTGATTGTGAACGACACGACCGGCGCGGCGGTGGAAGGCGCGGACGTGCAGGTCATCGACCAGCGTACGGAAGCGCTGACGCGCAAAGTGACGACGAATGCGGACGGTGAGATTGTCGTGACGCTGCTACCGCCGGGGCTGTACTCGGTGGTGGTGAACAAGTCTGGTTTCGCCGAGGCGAAGGCCACCGGAATCGAAGTGCAGGTCACGGAAACGGCGCGAGTGACGATTCCGCTAAAGCCGGGCTCGGTGACGGAGAAGGTGGAGATTTCGGCGCAGGTGGCGAGCGTCGAGACTTCGAACGCAACGACCGGGCAATCGATCGGCACACAGACGGTGCGCGAATTGCCGCTGGCAACGCAGAACTATCAGCAACTGCTGACGCTGTCTGCCGGAGCGCAGAGCGATTTGAACGCGGCGGCGCAGCTGGGGCGCGGCTCCGTGAAGCTGTTCGTCAACGGTCAACGCGAAGACAACAACAACTATTTGATCGACGGCATCAGCGCGACGGACTACAACGTGGCACAGGCGACGTATGTGCCGCTGCCGAATCCGGACGTGATCCAGGAATTCAAGGTGCAGACGTCGCTCTATGACGCGAGCCAGGGGCGCAACGGCGGCGGCAACGTCAACGCGATTCTGAAGTCGGGAACGCGTACGTATCACGGCGACGTGTATGAGTTTTTCCGCAACGATGTGCTGAATGCGAACGACTTCTTTCTGAATAAGCAAGGCGTGGACCGGCCGTCGGTGAAGCAGAACATTTTTGGCGGTAGCCTTGGCGGGCCGGTGGTGAAAGAGAAGCTGGGCTACTTCTTTGTGAATTACCAGGGGACGCGGCAGCGCAGCGGACTTTCGCCAGGGACGTTCATAAGCACGACGATCCCGTCACTTCCCGCCGACCGCTCGGAAGCGTCGATCTCCCAGGCGTTTTTCGGCAACACGACGACGGCGATCGATCCAGTGGTACTGAAGCTGTTGCAGTTTCAAGGCAACCAGTTCGGCGCGCAGCCGGGCGGCTTCCTGATTCCGAGCGGTGACCCGGCGACGGGCGCGTTCGCGGTCAGCGAGGCAGGCAAATATACCGACGATCAGTTCACAGCCAATTGGGATCGCGAATTCCGCGGCGGGCAAGACAAGCTGTCGGCGCGGTTTTTCTTCTCGGATTCGGAGAGCTTCCTCCCATTCGGCGGCGGCGATTTGCAGGAATCTCTGGGCTCGACGCTGGCGAGCAGCGTGAGCTCGAGCTCGCTGAACTTTCCGTTCGACACGCCGGTGCACGGGCGCTTCCTGAACATCACGGAGACGCACCTTTTCTCACCGACGCTGGTGAACGAGTTCCGCTTCGGCTTCGTTCATATCAATGATGTGCTCAGCAACGTGCCGCCGGTGACGACGGCAGACCTCGGTATCGACCGGCCGACGAACAGCGTGACCGACTCGATCTATAAGTTCATTTTCGAAAGCTCGGGATTTGAAATCGGCCCGTCGCCCTTCGGAAATCAGTCGCAGAACCAGAACAACATCACGCTCACCGATACCGTGAGCTGGGTGCGCGGCGCGCATGTGTTCCGATTCGGCGGCGACTTCACGCACGTCAATCTCGACAAAAACTTCCCGCAGGTGTTCAACGGCGAACTCTTCTTCACGAACACGCCAGACGGCAACACCGACTTCCAGAACTTCCTGCTCGGCACGCCACAGTTCAGCTTCGGCGGCGGCGGGCTTTCGAACCACGAATACCGCTCGAACAACTATTCGGCGTTCGCACAAGACGACTGGAAGATTCGTCACAACCTGACGCTGAACTTGGGACTGCGCGCGGAAGTGTTTGGCGCGTTTCACGACGACGCCTGCCACATCGGAAATCTCGATCCTTCGGCGGCGAACGCGGGCAATTTTCCGTTCGTCTATCCGAGCTGCGTAAACAAGCTCAACCTGGCGGGCCTTACCGGCGACGCCAACGGCACGACGTTCAAAAATAATTACGCAACCACCATCGGGCCTCGCGTCGGCCTCGCGTACGACTTGTTCGGTCATCACACGACGACGATTCGCGCCGGCTTCGGCATTTACTATGTGCGAGAAGACGTCGGCACAGCCGACCAGCTTTCGTTCCAGACGCCGTTTTTGCCGGTGGCGTTCGGCGGCGGCGCACCCGGTTGCCTCGGCTCCTACTTTTCAGCGACACCACTCGCGGGCTGCCCGAATCCCAACCCGAACGCGTTGCCGCAAGCGGGCACGCTCGATCCAAACTTTGTACCGTGCTTAAACGTGTTCCAAGGTTTCCCCGGCGGCAACACGACGCTGGCGGCGAACTATGGCACAGCGACGGGCGCGGCTTGCCCGGGTCCGCTACAGACGCTCGGCATTTTCGGCTTGGCCGTGCCACTGCACTTCCAGGTTCCAAGCACGCAGCAGTGGAATCTGACGGTGCAGCGCGCGCTCGGCAAGCAGTGGGTGCTTGAAGTCGGCTACGTCGGCACGCACGGCGTGCACTTGCGCGAGACGCGCGATGCGCTCCAGTCGCAGAACGCGACGCCAGATAAGCCGGTCGTTGTGGGCGGCGAATCGATCACGGCGAATACCTTCGACAACGCGGTTGCGCGTTCACGCGCGCAAGGTATCAACGGCTACAACGGCTTCCAGTTGTTTGCCAACGATGCGTACTCGCACTACAACTCGCTGCAGACGACGATCACACGGCGCTGGAGCCTCGGCTATTTCCAGGCGGCGTACACCTTCTCGCGTTCGACCGACGCAACGTCGAGCGGGAACACGGCGTTCAACACGGCGTTCAACGACGAATCGACGCTCGATGCATCCCGCGGGCTGTCGGACTTCGACCGCACGCATCGCCTGGCGATCAGCTACCGCTACGATCTGCCGTTCTTCCAATCCGCGGAAGGGTGGAAGAAAAAGGCGCTTGGCGGTTGGGCCGTCGCCGGCATCACGATCGTTCAATCGGGCTTGCCGTTCTCGGTGCTCGATTCGGGCGCGGGCACCGGCTTTCTCGGCGGGGGCTCGGCGCCCGGCGTCGAAAGCGCCAGCCTTGCTTCGGGAGCGACGATCTCGAGCGGTTACTCGCACGGCGGCATCGGCACGCGCGTCGATGGATACCTTAACCCGGCGGCATTCACGCCGGCGCCGCTTTTGTATCCCGCGCAGTGCGACCCGAACCAGCCTGATCCGACCATTTTTCCCAACGCGAACTTCTGCACGACGAACTTCGGCAACCTTGGCCGTAACACCTTCCGTGGGCCGGGCCAAGTGAACTTCGACTTCTCGCTGATTAAGAATTTCAGGATCACCGAGCGGCAGGCGCTTCGCTTTACGACCGACTTCTTCAACGTCTGGAACCACGCCAACTTTGCCAACCCGTCGTCGACCGACGTGGAAAACATCGGGCTGACGAACAGCCCGTTTGGCAAGATCACCAGCACCGTGGGTACGCCGCGACTGATTCAGTTTTCGCTGAGGTACTCGTTCTAGCGGATCGCTTTAAACACAGCATCAGTGAACGCGAGGGGCGCGATTTTGCGCCCCTCGTTTTTTGTGCCAAGCTTTCTGTCTTCACAGGAGACGCTATGTCCGCCACTGCACCTCGCATCCCGTTGCTCGAAAGAGATCAAGTCACTCCCGAAACCCAGACGATCTACGACGCGCTGCTCGCGCAACGTGGCGTCGTGCCGAATATGTTCAAGGTGCTCTCGTACAATCCGGGCATCGCGGCGGCGATGGCGGGATTTTTGAAGGCGCTGCTTAGCGACGGAGCGCTGAAAGGTTGGTACAAGGAGTTGATCGCGGTGCGCATTTCGACGCTGATGAAGTCGGAGTATGCGATCAAAGCGCACAACGCTTCCGCGCGGAAAAAAGGCGCGAGCGAGGGACAGGTTGCCGGTGTGCCGGATTTCGAGAAAGGGCCGTACAGCGGTAAAGAAAAGCTCGGTTTTCGGCTCGCAGACAGGTTGCATCGCGGACCTCAGGAAGTGGACGACGCGTTTTACTCCGAGCTGAAAAAAGAGTATGCCGACACCGAACTCGTCGAATTGTTTCTGACCGCCGGCGCGTTCGAGATGTTTCCGCGATTCATCGACGGCTTGCATATTCCCGTAACGCCACTCCCAGCCTCAAAGTGATAGGATTCTTGCGCCATGAAGCCACTTGCATCACGTGTTTCACAACTGAACGGCGAAGGCGCGCTGGCGGTTTTTTCGCGCGCGAAAGAGCTCGAAAAGCAGGGACGCTCGATCATCCATCTCGAGCTCGGTGAGCCCGACTTTCATCCGGCAGCGCCGGTGGTCGATGCCGTGCGCGCGGCGGTTGCCGAGGGGCGAGATCGTTATGTCTCGCCGCGCGGAGTTCCGGCGTTGCGCGAAGCGATCGCGGGGTATCTGAAGAGGACGCGGCACCTCGATGTTGCGGCGGAAGAAGTTTTAATTGCGCCAGGTTGCAAGATGGCGCTCGCGCTGTCGATGATGGCGTTGATCGAACCGGGCGACGAGATTTTGTATCCCGATCCGAGCTTTCCGATCTATCCGTCATTCACGCGCGGGCTCGGTGGCAAAGCGGTGCCGTTCTATCTTGAAGAGAAGAATCAGTTTCAGCCCGACATCGCTGAGATCGCGTCGAAGATCACGCCGCGTTCGAAGGCGCTGATTTTCAATTCGCCCAACAACCCGACCGGGACCGTCTTCAGTGAAGACACGTTGAAGCAGATCGCGACATTGGCGGTGAAGCATGATCTCTGGGTCATTGCCGACGAAATTTACGCGCGCATTCTTTTCAACGGCGAATACAAGTCGATTTACGCCATGTCGGGGATGAAAGAACGCACGATTATTATTGATGGATTCTCGAAGTCGTTCGCGATGACGGGCTGGCGGCTCGGCTACGCGGTTGCGCCGCGTGCGTTCATCGACGCGCTCGATATGCTTGTGCTCAACACCTTTACGTGCACCGCGGAGTTTTCGCAAGTGGCCGCGATCGAGGCGTTGAACGACTCGACCAACGCCGTCGATGCGATGGTGCTCGAATATCGCAAGCGGCGCGACCTCTTCGTCGATAAGCTCAACAAGATTCCTGGATTCCGATGCCAAGTGCCCGACGGCGCGTTCTATGCCTGGGTGAACATCGAAGATACCGGGCTACCGGCGGAGGAAGTTCAGCGTCTGTTATTGGACGAAGCTGGAGTCGCGGGCATTGCGGGCGCGGCATTCGGTCCGGCGGGGAAAAATTACCTGCGCTTCTCGCTGGTTAGCGCGCGCAATCTGCTGGAAGAGGCGCTGGAACGGATCGAACGCGTCTCGACGAAATGGCGCGCTGCGGTGGCGCGTTAACCGAGAGAGCGGCAGATCAAACTGGAGTTTCAAAGAAGGGCGCAGATGGCTGCGCCCTTCGACTTGTAAAGTGACGGTGCGTTCGATGAAGATCGTTGCAGCCGAAGGCGTGAGCCAATCCGGCCCGGAGCCGACGCGTATGAAACATTTGCTTCATTTTGCCGTGACGCTGTTCGCCGCACTGCTCGTTGCCGCGACGGCCGGCGCGCAGGCGCGACCGCTGCCTGGACCGGACGTGCCAAAAATTTACGATCGGCTGCTTCCGCAGATCGAAAAAATCCCGCTCTACGACAATCACGCGCATCCCGGTTTCGGCGATGACAGCGACGTCGATGCGATGGCCGCGCCTCCTGGCGAAACCGACTTCATGCGTACGCGCGCCGATAATCCTGAGTTCATCACGGCCGCGAAGCAGATGCTCGGCTATCCCTACAATGACTTCTCACCCGAGCATATTAAGTGGCTCGCCGACAAAACCGCGGCAGCCAAAGCTGCAAACGACACGAAATATTTCGATTCGATTCTCGACAAGCTGAATACAGAGACCGTCCTCGCCAATCGCGTGATGATGGCGCCGTATCTTGATCCCAAGCGCTTTCACTGGGTTTTCTTCGTCGATTCGTTCTTCTTTCCGTTCGACAACAGCGAGCGCACCGCCAGCACGCCCGACATGGGCGTGTACATCCCGCTCCAGGAGAAATTGCTCGCGCGGTACAAAAAAATGGAAGGCGTCGAGGGGCTGCCCGCCGACCTCGCCGGCTACGAAGATTTTATTCGCCGCACGATGACCGACAACGTGGAAAAGCACGGCGCTGTGGCGATGAAGTTTGAAGCTGCTTATTTTCGCTCGCTCTATTTCACGGACCCGCCGCGTTCCGCCGCCGAAGCGATCTACGCGAAATATCATGCGGGCGGCGTGCCGACTCCCGAGGAATACGTCACTTTCCAGGACTACATTTTCCGTGTGCTGATCAATCAGGCCGGCAAACTCCACATCGCAACCCACATTCACAGTGCCGTCGGCATCGGCGACTACTTCAGCCTGCACAACGGCAACGTGCTCAACCTCGAAAACGTTTTGCGCGATCAGCGCTACAAAGGGCAGACGTTCGTACTCCTGCATGGCGGCTGGCCGTACTACAAAGAAGCCGCGCTGCTCACCGCGGTGAAAAACGTCTATCTCGACACGTCGTTCCAGTCCGAATTTCTGTACCCGTCACAATTCAAGGAAGTGCTGAAGCAACTGCTGACGCTGTTCCCGGACAAAATGATGTACGCGTCCGACGCGTTTCCTTTCAACGACGCGCTCGGCGCGGAAGAAAGCTTTTGGCTTTCGGCGCGCAGCACGCGCACCGCGCTGGCCGCCGCACTCGCGGAGCTCGTCTCGGAAGGCGCCTTCACCGAGCCGAAAGCGATGGAACTCGCGCACATGTATCTGCACGACAACGCCGCAAAACTGTATGGGGGAACCAAATGAGCACGCCTGAGACGTTCAAATATATTCCGTGGAAAGAAGTCGAGCGCGAAAAATTGAATCCGCTGATCGATCGCGAAATGGTCGTCGGCAATCAGGTGATGCTCGCGCGCGTACTGATGAAGAAAGGCGCGCACGTGCCGCTGCATCAACATCACAACGAGCAGGTTACTTATATTCTGGAAGGCGCGCTGAAATTCGCGATCGACGGAAAGGAAGTCGTCGTCCGCGCCGGCGAAGTGCTCTGCATTCCACCCAACATGCCGCACGAGGCGTGGGCGCTGGAAGAAACCGTCGATCTCGACGTTTTCAATCCTCCGCGCGCCGACTGGCTGAACAAGACCGACGATTATCTTCGCCACGGCCGCTAGCTGCTTGTCGCGAATTTCAGTTCAGCCACACTGCAAATCGCATCGAATTGTCATGCCGAACTGTTGCGGTTGTCGCAGCACATACGAAATAAAATCAACGATCACTGCATCGGTGTGTTTACCGTAGTTCAATGGCTAACCCAGGGCCATTGAGGGTACACACACCTGTGAAGAAGCATGTTTTGTGGATATCAGTTGCCGTCGCGCCGCTGATGTTGTCGTGCTTGGTCTGCGGACCTGCGTGCGCGCAAAGTCCGAAAGATTTTCTCGCCGCCGCCGATGACAATGAAAACACGCTGCGTGTTGCGTCATTGCTGACGACTATGGCGGCTCAGTTTCCGCCTACGGATGCATCGCTCACTGCGCAAACGTCGCTCGAAAACAGTTCGTTTCTTTCGCTATTCGCCGCCGATCCAGGAAATTTAGCAACCGATTCGCCAACCAATGTGACGTCAACGGACGCAATTCCTTCGCGGGCAGCTAACCCAGCGATTCCTTCACCGGCACCGAGACCCAAGCCGCGCCCGTACTACTACGAAAATCCGAATAAGTGGCAGCTCGGCGTCACCTTCGCGTTCGTGCGCTTTCGCTCGTCGGTGTATTCGGCGAGTGCGCCGGGCTTGAATACATCGCTGGCGTATTGGTTGAGGGAGTGGATCGCGATCGAAGGGTCAGTCACCAGCGCCTTCGCGTCGCCCGTTTTTCAGAACGAACATTTTCGCTATCTCGGCTACGCCGCTGGTCCGAAATTTTCCTTTGGTCACGGCCGCCTCGAGCCCTGGGCCCACGCGCTCGTCGGCGGCGTGCATCTGATTCCGCAAACCGCCAGCGGTGGACAGAATGGCGCTGAATTCACGATTGGCGGGGGCGTCGATTACGCGCTCAATAATGTGATTTCTGCGAAAGCCGGCGTCGATTATCTCGGCACGCACATGTTCGGCGAGTGGCAGAGCAGCCCGCAGATTCTCGCCGGCTTTTCATTCCGCTTCTGATCGCCCGCGCCCCACTACACGATCACATCAATAGATGCCGTGATTCGACCCGCTCGGCGTGACTTTGCCGCCCTGCGTCGAAAGCGAATAGCTGTCGCCGTCGTTGCTGCTCCACGTCTTTACGTTGAACGTTCCTTTGTCTCCGACGCGATGCACGGAAAACCCGTCCATTTTCAGTTGCTCGTTGTGGCGGCAAACTTCCGCTGGATGTTTCGCTTCCAGAAAATAAGCCGATCCATCGCCGATAACTCTCCCGTTGCCATCTGGCTCCAGCAAGTACGCCACGTTTTCCTCGACCGCGATCGCGCGCACCTGCTTTGTCCAATCGTCCTGCAGAATGCGCGCCATGAAAACGAGCAACCGCCCCATACGATCGCGCCTGGCGAAATGCGTATCCGTGATGACGCCCTTCAACAATGAAATCGTCAGAAACTCGCGTGAAATCGTAATTTTATTTCCGTACGGATCGGCTAACGCTTCGGGTGAGTGCACGGTGTCGATGATCGACGCGAAAGAAAATTCCCCCAGCACCGCAAGTCCCGCACTCGACCCGCCGATCGGCTTCCCAGCAGCGATGTGGCGATTGAGCGCCGCCTGCACCGGCGTGTCCTGCCAAAATCTCAAATAATTCGACTGATCGCCGCCCGCGATAAAAATCCCCTCGGCGTGATCGATGATCTGCACCAGCGTCTCGTCATCCGAGTCTTCGCGCTCCTCGAAAACAATTGTCGCCGCCGAATTCAGCGGGCACATCGCGAAAATCTCTTTGTTTACGCTTTGCGCGTAGTCGTCATCGGTATTCGCGCGCAAAATCAGAAAATCGCCGCCGTTCGTCCGTTCGCACAAAAAGTGAAACGCCGGATCCTGTTTGGCGCCGCCACCCATCAGCGCGTAGCCCGTCTTCGGCACAACCGCAACGTCGGTCGGGCTCCCGGTTCGCGTGTATCGCCACTTCGCCGCCGCTCGCGGCGCCGCCATCCCGAACAGCAGCAAAGCACCCGCGCCAACCGTCAACATTCGTGTCATGCCGAACCGATTCATCCAATTTCTCCCAAGCAAAAATTTCAGCCCACAGAGTCGTAAACGTTTTTCGCGCGATGGTCAAGCGATCAAGCCGTCCGGCCACTTCATCAGGAAGTGTACTGATCGGCCTGTATCTATCGAATGACGAACCCGACTTTTCAAGATTGACACCTCGTATCGCGCAACTCATACTCCCCACAATGTAGTTTGGTGCCAGGTTGCCTGAGGAGGGTGGGCGCGTGTCCGACAACTACAGCTACAGCCCAATGACGCCGGTAAGCGTCTTGGTCGCCGCCGGAACACTCGAATCCGGTTTGTAAGTCCTTCTTCTCAACAAATGTTTCACTTTTATGGCGGAGCACTGCTCACACGTCGGGGTGTGGTGCAGTCCAAACAAATATCTCGAAGGGTGTCTTTAGGGGGAGTCCAGGATGACTCGGCATGGCAAGTTTGTTTGTGTGTTTCTCGTATCTCTGTTCGCAGCTTTAGTTCTCATCTCGCCAGGTAGCGCGCTCGCACAGACCGCGCAAGGCCGCATCAGCGGCCAGGTCACCGATTCGACCGGCGCGACCGTTCCCAACGCCACTATCAATATTGAAAATCTCGGCACGCACGTCAGCCGCAGGCTCCAGACCAACGAGACTGGCGACTACGTCGCGACGAGCATCGAACCCGGCGTTTACTCGATGAGCGTCGAAGCTCCCGGCTTCACCAAAGTCGTGCGCGAGCGCGTCCAGATCGAAGTCGGAAACGACGTCAAGATCGACTTCCACCTGAAAATCGGCTCGATCAACGAAACCGTCGAAGTGAAAGACGAAGCTCCGCTCACCGAAGCGAGCAACGCTGTCCTGAGCGGCGTCCTTTCCAACAAGGCGATCAACGAATTGCCGCTGCAAGGCCGCGACTTCCAAAATCTCCTTCCGCTTCACCCCGGCGTCCAGCGCGATCCCGGAGGCGGCTTCCACACGCTCACTTCCAACGGCAACCGCCCCGACGACAACAATTTCATCATCGACGGCGCAACCGACAACGACGCCTACTACGGCGAAACCGTCATGAACGATGCCGGCATCTCCGGCACGCCCGCCAGCACGCTCCCGCTTGACGCGATTCAGGAATTCGCCACCACCGAGCAGCCCGGCGCCGACTACGGCGCAAAACCCGGCGTGCTCGTCAACATCGGCATCAAGTCCGGCACCGACCAAATGCACGGCACCGCCTACTATTTCCACCGAAACTCCGCGTTCGATGCGCGCAACTATTTCAATCCCAGCCCCCAGCCGCTTTCGGCGCTGCTGTTGCATCAGTTCGGCGCCTCGCTCGGCGGTCCGATCAAAAAGAAAAAGTGGTTTTACTTCGTAAACTACGAAGGCGTCCGCGACAAGGTCGGCAATCCGTTCGAAGTTTTCACTCCTGCAACGTCATCGCTCATCGGCAATCCGCAAACGATCGCCAGCGGCATCGATCCGACCGAATACAGCATTCCCGACGCGGAAGCCGCTGCCGGCTGCCCCGCGGCCTGCAATCCGCTCAGCTTAAAGCTGCTCAGCCTCTTCCCCAAAAACCCCGGCTTCACCGCCGATCCCAACGATCCATCCGCAATCAACTACGATCTCAACAACACCAACCGCGAAGACAATCTCGTCGTCAAGTCCGACTATCACATCAACGACAAAAACACGATCTCCACGCGCTTCATCTATGCGAACTCGAACGAAATCGAAGAAGATACCGACGCGCTGGGCCCACAGTGGCTCACCACCGCCAAACCGATCACGCACGTCTTCGGCATCGACTGGACGTTCACTCCTAACTCTTCTGTGACCAACGACGCGCGCTTCAGCTTCAACCGCTTCTACGAAAAAATCGCGCCCGTCGATTCCAACACACCGCCGTCGGCGTACGGCTTGAACACCGGCATCAACGATCCGCGTCTCTACGGTTTGCCGCGCATCAACGCCAACAACTCCGACTTCGACTACCTCGGCGGCAACTCAAGCTGGCCGCTTTGGACGAATCCAAGCCATACCGAAAACTTTTCCGACACCGTTTCCCTGATTCGCGGCAAGCACACGGTTCGTTTCGGCGTCGGCTATAGCCATGGCGGCGTCGATTATCTCCGCGCCACCGAAGGCCGCGGCCGCGTCGATTTCGGTAGCCTCACCGACTTCCTCACCGGCAACGTCGAAGACTGGAGCCTTCAGTTCGGCGAACCCGCGCGCAATGTTTCGCTCGAATCGTATAACTTCTTCGCGCAGGACGATTTCCGTATCACCCGCCGTGTCACGCTCAACCTCGGCGTGCGTTACGACATCACCTTCCCAATCTCCGATAAGAACAATCTGCTCGCAAACTTTGATCCGACCAAGGGCCTCGTCCAGGTCGGCGACGGAATCAGCCAGCTATATCCAACCCACTACAACAACGTGTCGCCTCGCCTCGGCGTTGCCTGGGACGTCTTCGGCACCGGCAAGACCGTCGTCCGTTCCGGCTTCGGCATGATTTACATTCAGCCTTCGATCCGTACCTTTATGTTCGGCGGCGGCGGCCTCAACCTCAATCCCAGCGGCTTGCCGAAAGAACTCCCCGACGGCACCACCGTTCCCGGCACCGGCAATCTCACGACGTTCCTGGTCTCCGGCGCCGATCCAAGCCTTATCAGTTGGAACGAAGCCGGCCCGATCTTCCCCGTCAGCGGCACGTCTTCGAACTCGTGCAGCACCGCGGTGCCTTGCACGGTGTTCGCCGTCGATCCGAAACTCGATACGCCCTACGTGCTGAACTGGAACCTCAACATCCAGCAGCAGATCACTCCATCCATGATGTTGCAGGTCGCCTACGTCGGTAATCGCGGCGTCAAGCTCTACAGCATCGTCGATCAGAACCAGCCGAATCCCGCGATCGCCACTGATCCCGCGACCGGTTGCTATTCGTCGTTCTCAGACAACACTCCCTGCTACCAGCCGGCGCGTCCCTTCTCCACGAATTGCCCCGCCTCGCTCGGCGGACTTGGCACAGGCGGCCCGTGCTTCCCCTACCTCGGCTTCGTGAATACGCTCGGCAACCAGTCGAGCTCGATCTATCACGGCCTTCAGGTCACCCTCACCAAGAAATATTCCAAAGGCCTCTACATGGTCGCTGGCTACACCTATGCGCATGCCATCGACACCGCCGGCGCAACAAGCAACCTCGCCGACGTTCCTCAGAACTCGCTCGACTACGCAGCCGAACGCGGCAGCGGCGACTATGACCTTCGCCACCGCTTCACCTTCTCCGCAACCTACGAGCTCCCCGGAATCAAGGCGCCGGCGCAGATGCTTCAGGGCTGGCAGATCACGTCGCTCTTCACCGCTCAGGGCGGCTATCCGATGGAGTTCTACGACGCCAGCGCCGACTTCACCGGCACAGGCGAAGGCTTCAACAACGCCGGCAACGATCGCTGGAACATTCTCGGCAGCCCGAAAAACATCAAGTGGTCGCAGAATGGCCCGATTCCATTCGTTGGGCCGGGCGATGCGGCTTACTCTTCGTGCCTCTCCGCCGCCAATACCCCGGCGTTACAGGAAAGTTTGGTTGAAGAAGAAGGCTGCTACGTGCAGAACGGCACGGTCATGTATCCCAACGCGATCGGCACTTTCGGCAATATGGGCCGCAACATTTTCCGTGGTCCCGGATTCGTCGATCTCGACAGTTCGGTCGGCAAAACCTGGAAGCTCGGCGAGCGCCTCAACCTTCAGTTCCGCGGCGAAGTGTTCAACGTCCTCAACCATCCGATTTACGCCATCGGATCGCTCCGCAAGAACTTGTCGGGCAGCAACCTCGGCCTCGCGCGCGCCACGCCCGACGTCTGGGCCTCCAACCCAGTCATCGGCAGCGGCGGTTCCCGTCACATCCAACTCGGCCTGAAGCTGATCTTCTAGCTTCAGATTTCTCATCCACCAAACAAAAAGGGCGCGACCTCAACAGTCGCGCCCTTTGTTTTTCTCGTTTTCGTTACTTCACCAAATCCTGCAAGCGTCCTCCCTCACCATCGCATCCCCCTTCTGACACCCAAACGCCTTCCGAAACGCCTCCATATTCGACATCGGCCCATTCACGCGAAACTGCGGCAACGGATGCGGATCGCTGTTCGCCAACAACCGCGCAAACTCCGGCCGCATCTTCGAAGCCGCCGCCGCCGCATACCCCATAAAGAATCGCTGCTCGGGCGTGAACCCGTTGGCATCCTTCTCGCGCGGCTTCCCTTCGATCGATTTCTCGTACGCCGCAAACGAAATCGTCAGCCCGCCCAGATCGGCGATGCTTTCGCCTTCCACCAGCTTGCCGTTTTCGTGCAGCCCTTTCTCGACTTCGAACCCGTCAAACTGTTTTGCGATGCACTCCCCGCGCTCCTGAAAATTCTTCAGGTCTTTCTCGGTCCACCAATTCTTCAAATTCCCCTTCGGATCGAACTGCGCTCCCTCGTCGTCGAATCCATGCGTAATTTCGTGCCCGATGATCGACCCGATCGCGCCGTAGTTATACGAATCGTCGCGATCCGGATCGAAAATCACGCCCTGCAAAATTCCCGCCGGAAACACGATCTCGTTCAGTTGCGGATTGTAGTAAGCGTTGATCGTCGGCGGCGTCATGCCCCACTCCGCGTGATCCACAGGCTTGCCAATTTTCGCCAGGTCGCGTGCGTTTTCGAATTCCGTCGAAGCAAACACGTTGCCCACATATGAATCGCGGCTGATCTTCAGTTTCGAATAGTCGCGCCACTTGTCCGGATACCCGATCTTCAGCGCAAACGCCTGGAGCTTTTCCTCCGCCGCTTTCCTCGTCTCCGGGCTCATCCATTCCAGCGTCTTCAAATCTTCATGCAGCGCCGCCAGTAAGTTGTGCACCATATCGAGCACGCGGGCCTTCGCCGCCGGCGGAAAATACTTCTGCACATAAATTTGTCCGAGCGCCTCGCCCAAGCCGTCGTCCACCGCAGAGGAGCAGCGGCGCCATCGCACGCGAAGCTCTTTCGTTCCTTCGAGGATGCGCCCGTTGAAATCGAAATTTTCATTCACAAACGGTTCCGACAACAGCCGCGCTGATCGGTGAATCAGCTGCCATCGGTAGTATGTCTTCCAATCTTCCACGGGCACGCTCGTCAGCATGCCGTCCATCGCTTTCAAAAATTCCGGCTGCGCCACGTTCATCTTGCTGATCTGCGGGCTGCCGATCGCGCGGAAATACGCGTCCCAGTTCCAATGCGGCGTCAGCTTCTGCGCATCCGCCACCGGCATCATGTGATAGTTCTTCTGCGGATCGCGCAGTGCCACGTTGTCGAGCGAAGCCTTCGCCAGCGACGTCTCGATTCCCAGCACCGTCTCCGCCTGCTTCGCCGCTTTTTCTTTCCCGTCGCCCATCAGCACAAACATCTTCGTCATGTGCTCGACGTATTGCTTTCGCACTTCTTTCGACTTCTCGTCGTCGCGCGTGTAGTAATCGCGGTCCGGCAATCCCAGCCCGCCCTGCCGCACCTCGCCGATCACCTGCGCGCTGTCGGCAAAATCTTGGTCCGACCCATACGCAAACAACACGCCGGTTCCCTGCGCCTGCAATCGCGCCCCGGTTTCCAGCAGCGATGCGTTGTCGTGAATTGCGGCAATCTGTTGCAAATACGGATCGAGCGGCTTCAGCCCCTTCGCCTCGATCGCCTTGGTATCCATGCAGCTCGCGTAGTAGTCGCCGGTCTTCTGCTCGTTCGAACCGGGCGCCGCCGATTTGTTCGCGGCCGCCGCCTCCAGAATCTCGTGCAGCCGGCTCTCGGTGCGTTCGAACATCATCTGCGCCGGTCCCCAAGCCGGATACTGCGGCGGAATCTCATTCTTCTTCAGCCATCCGCCGTTCACATATTTATAAAAGTCATCGCACGGCTTGCACGTCGTATCCATGTTCGCCACATCAAACCCGCCGCTCGGCTTGTCGTCCGCGCCCTGCCCCCCACCGCCGCCCGCAAACGCCAGCGCCGTCCCCGCCAAAATCGCCACCCCAACCCCCGCCACCGCCAACATCCGCCGCATCAGCATCATCCTTCTCCCCCGAAATTCGCCCTGTAGAGTGACACGAATCCCGCCACGCTTAGACGCCATCCTTCGAAAAATGAGAGCTTTACCGCCGCTACCCTCGCCATCCGTTCCCAAGCCTAGGTTCAACCAGACCACTTTAAATAGGTCTTGCCATCTGTTAACGTTCGTGGTACTCTACCCTTGTCGATAACTCCGTCCAGCTCAGAGACTTCGGGAGCGCTGGCTTGCCCTCAGCCACGAAGTGCATCGTGCCTGCGTTTTTGCTCTTAAGCGCGAATAAACCCCGTAGAATCACATCCTTGCACATCTTGCGCGCATAAGTGTTTTAGTTTCACATCCTTGCGAAAAAAGGGGTGGGGGGGTGGGGTCATGCTTGCAACCTCCGTGGACCTCAGCGTTCTCTGCGCCTCTGCGTTATCCTTTTCCGTAGCTTCTAATGCAACGCCGTCCCATAAAACACATTCTTGCCGCCGCGCAGATCGCGCCCGTAAATCAAGACCACCGTCACACTGCTCAAAACACGGATCTTGCACTGCGCTCCCGTATCCCAAAGCCATTTTTGCGACCCGAACAATCCCGATGCATCCGCGATCGCCCCACTATCGACAAACGGCCCCAGTTTCACCGTAAAAATCCCGTTCGAGTAAA
>DATAMU010000062.1:0-1840 GCA_036266605.1 Candidatus Acidiferrum sp.
GGATCGAGCGTCATCGGCGTAGAACTCGCCGCCGCGACAACCGTCGGCCCCGCAGCTGCCGGATTGATCATCGCTTTGATCACCGCGTCCGAAACTCCGTCCGCCTTCAGCGCTTTCAATCCATCGACACCCGTATCGAAGCTGATCGCATCTCCCGCTGCACTCATCGCTCGAATTTTCGCGATGATCACATCGTCCGTCAGCCCCAGCTTCGTCATCCCGATCACATCTTCATTCGTGAATCTCTTCTTGATCGCCCCGCTCTCCTGCCCAAACACCGCGCACGCCACCGCGAGACAAACCACCAACCCAATCAACCTCACCACATAAATCGTTCCGAATTTCATGCGACCTCTCCGTAATTCGATAGGACTGCCATGTGGGGCCTGTATTAAGGGGAATTCGAATCACTTCTTGGAGGAAATCAATATCACAGCTACTCGCGTCTCACCAGCCGGGATCTACCGGCGCCCGATGCGCAAAGCAACGCACTCCCGCCTATTACGGTTTTGCGAGGGAATTTAACTCGACGCGAGCCATTGCGCCGTTCGCTGCCTCACTCGTACCGCAACGCCTCCAGCGGATCAATCTTCGTCGCTCGCCGCACCGGCGCCCAGCAAGCCAGCATCGCCACTCCCACGAACAAACACGCCACCACGATCAAAGTAATTGGATCCGTCGGTCGCACTTCGAACAAAAACGTCCTCAGCACCCGCGACAAAATAATCGCCAGCACAATCCCCGCCAACACGCCGCTCGCAATCAATCGGAATCCTTCGCCAAAGATCAGATTCCGCACGTCTTTCCGTTCCGCGCCAATCGCCGTTCGAATCGCCAATTCACGCCGCCGCGACGCTACCGAAAGCGACAGCACGCCGTAAATTCCCACCAGCGTCAGCACGCTGCCCGCCACCGAAAACCCAACCAGCAGCTGCATCGCGAACGTCCGCGACGCCAGCGAATCGTCGCGAATCTGTTGCAGCGTCTTTGGATCCTCGATCGCCGCCGTCGGGTCGACGTCATGCAACGCACGCTCCACAGCCACCAGCACCGCCCGCGGATCAGCCGCCGTTCGAATCACCAGATGCTTCGAAAACGCCTGCGCCTGCCATAGCGACAGATAAATCTCCGGCGACGCCTTCTGCGTCAAATCGTCCGTTCGCCCGTTCGAAACTTCACCGACAATCTCCGTCGCCGGTTTGTCTCTCCCCTGAATCCAAAATTTCCGCCCGATCACATCGCCCTGCGGAAAATACTGATCCGCAAACGCCTTATTCACCACAGCCACCGGAGGCGCCTTGCCCTCGTCCGTCGAGCGAAACTGCCGCCCCGCGATCATCCCCAATCCCATCAAATTGAAATAATCTTCCGTCACCGCGCGCAGCGGAATCGCCGTCTTCTCGCTCTCTTTCGTCGCCGGAGGCTGCCCCTCAAGTTCCGGCGTCGCCGGCCAATTGTTCCCCGTCAACGGCACGCCCCACGCAAAAGCCGCATGCTCCACGCCCGGAACCGCCGCGACGCGCTCCAACGCGTGCCGGTGAAAACTCGTCCACTGGTCGTACCCGCGCACCTCAGTCACGCTCATCGTCAGAATCCGCCCGGTGTTGTAGCCAGAAGGCACGCTCGCAATATTGATCATCGTTCGAATCAACAGCCCCGCCCCCACCAGCAGCGCGAGCGTCAGCGCCGTCTGCGCAATCGTCACGCCGCGCAACACACGCCGCTCCCCAATCCCCGCCGTCCCCTTCGGCCCCGCATTCTTCAGCACTTCCATCGGCTGCAGCCGAAATGCCCATAACGCCGGCAAAATTCCCGCCAACACCGAAGCCACCACCGCCGC
>DATAMU010000063.1:0-5058 GCA_036266605.1 Candidatus Acidiferrum sp.
CCGGAATCCGCGATGTATAGAATTTTTTCGTCGGGCGAAAACGCGATCCCGTTGGGGCGCGGCAGATCCTTGATGATGAGTTGGATTTTCGCGTGATCGGGCGGCGCGCCGGCCTTGTGCGCAACCGCGTCAACGATCCGATACACGCCGTTGATCTTCTGTTCTTTCAGCGGATCGTCGTCGCCCTGCGTCGGCAATCCATACGGAGGATCGGTGAAATAAAGCGAGCCGTCGGATCTGTAGACGACATCGTTGGGACTGTTGAGCTTCTTGCCATCGTACGCATCGGCGAGGACTGTGATCTTTCCCTTTGGATCCAGAGTTTCAAGTCGCCACACGTTGCGCCGCGCATGGCCGGCGACCGTGACGAGGCCTTTCGGGTCGAGCGTCATCCCGTTCGAGCCGGGTTCGGGACCTTTATATGGTTCCGCACCTTCGTACCCGCTGGGGTGAATAAAGACATGCGAGCCCTTGCCCGGAACCCAGAGATCGATGTTGTTCGCGGGACTTTCGGCGAAAATCAGGTTGCCCTGCCGCGTCCACGCCGGGCCTTCGGTCCATTTATTGAAACCGTCCGCAATTTTTTCGGCTTTCGCGTCGGGCACGACGATTGCGTCGAGCGCCGGATCGAGCTTCTGGACTTCCTGAGAGTAGGCCGGCGCGGCGATCACGGCGGCCGCGAGCAGAACGAAGACGCTGCAACGTGGAAGAATTTTCATGCGCCTTGTTTATCGAACTGGTTGGATTGAGTCAAGCGGCAAAGTCCCAAGAGCCTCTCCGTTGAGATTTGCCGCCCGTTGCAGATTTCGCACAACAACTCACAATTCGTCGGCCTCAACTCGCGCAAATCGCATGCTAGAATCGGCGACGGGCAGCAGTTTCAATACTTCATGCAGGCTTTCATGCCGTCGATCGACTACAAATGACGCGCCTTTGCTCTTCACGTTACGAGCGCGAAGCGCGCAAGCTGGGCTGGACGCGGATTGCCGGGCTCGACGAAGTCGGGCGCGGTTCGCTCTTCGGCCCCGTCGTCGCCGCTGCCGTCATTCTCAATCCGAAGCGGCGCATCGTCGGTCTCGACGACTCCAAGCAAATTCAGGCTGAGAAGCGCGAAGTGCTCGCCGAGCGCATCAAGGAACACGCCGTCGCCTGGGCCGTCGCGGAAATCGATTCGGCGCGCATCGACGCGTGGAACATCTATCAAGCCAGCCTTCAGGCAATGATTGCCGCGCTTCAGCAACTCACCGTTCAGCCCGACTACTTATTAATCGATGCGGTCAAACTCGACGTGATGATCGAGCAGAAGTCGCTGATCAAAGGAGATGCGCGCTGCGTGTCGATCGCGGCGGCTTCGATCCTGGCGAAAACTTATCGCGACGGGCGCATGCACGAGTTCGACGTTGTGTATCCTCAATATGGGTTGGCGTCGCACAAGGGTTATGCAACGCCGGAGCACCTTGAGGCGCTGCGGAAGCATGGCGCATCGCCCCTCCACCGCTACTCCTTCGCTCCGGTGCGCGATGCGGGATGCTGGGCCGCTGGCGCCGTCCAAATCGATCTGTTATCGGAGCCTGCGACGCAGCAAGTCGTCGCCGAGGCCGAATAGGGTTGGTTCTGTGGCCTGCTCAACAGCAATGGAGCAGTAAGGCAACATTCTTAGAGAACTCTGGCAATCGCACGTTAGTCCTTTGGCACCATTGGCAAGCAAAGGACTCCTTCGCCGGGGCTTCGCCGACGAGTTTCCTACTAGCAACGGGGATAACTGGTGGCTAACACCAAACTTTGGGTTCGTTGACTTGAGTTTTCCCCGCCTGTAGCGTAGCTGAAGCACGACTACTGCCGGCCTCACGCCGCGCGGCGCGGAACCGCGTCGCTGCAGCGGGCGCGGACGGCGAACTGTCTGAGCTCGCGAATGGCCTATAACAAAAGCAAATACGTCGAAGCCGCTCAAAAACTCCTCAACCAGGGCAAGGTCGCCCAGGCCATCGCGGAATACCAACAGATTTTGAAGCACGAGCCGCGCGATCAGGTCACGCTGATGACCGTCGGCGAGCTGTACATCCGCCAGGGCGAGACGTTCCAAGCCATCGATTACTTCGAGCGGCTGGCGCAGATTTTCGTCGGCGACGGGTTTCTGACCAAGGCGATCGCCGTTTATAAGCGCATCGCGAAACTGGCTCCAGAAGAGATTCGCCCGCTCGAGAAACTTGCTGATTTGTATGTGCAGCAAGGAGTTATGAGCGAGGCACGGCCACTGTTTTTGCAACTGGCCGAGATTCACCTCAAAAATAACCGACAGCCCGAAGCCGTTGCGCTGCTGAAGAAATTGCTGGCGGCTGAGCCCGACAATCTGCGCATTCAGGTGCGCCTCGCCGATTTGTATCAGGCGATGGGTCAAAACCACGAAGCGGTCGATGCGTACATCGCGGCCAGCCAGCGAGCGCTTGCCCGCGGGGATCAGGCTGAGTGCGAAAAGCTTGCCGACAAGGCGATCAAGCTCGATCCGAAGAATCTCGCGGCGGTCATTCTCAAGGCGCGCGTGCATTCGACGCAGGGCAATTTCGCGCAGGCTGCCGAAGTGCTAGAACAGGTTCCCGACCTCGAAAAAGGGGGCGAACAGGCAGAATTACTGCTCGATCTGTACATCAAGAGTTTGAAGTGGGATCAGGCCAGCGCTCTGGCGTTAAAGATTTTCGACGCCGATCCGAAAAATTTTGGTCCGGCGCAAAAGCTGGTGGAAGCGGAGCTGGAATCGGCGCAAACCGATCGCGCGATGGCGATTCTCGATCGCACGAGAATCCCGATGATCGATGCCGGCGAGCACGAAATCGTTGGAAAACTGCTCACCGATCTTTCGGATCGCATGCCGGGACGCCTCGAGCCGCTCGAATGGCTTGTCGAGCTGTATGGCCGGACGAGCGATTCGTTCCGCCTGCCTGATGCGCTGGCGCATCTGGGCGACGCGCTCGTCACCGAAAACAAACTTGAGCGCGCCAAGCAGATTTTTGAGCAGCTTGTCGATCGCGAACCCGAGAGCGAACCTGCGAAGCGCAAGCTCAACGACGTTTTGCGCCGCATGGGATTGATGGCGCCGGAAACGTCGGGAATGTCGATTCCGGTGGAAGATCACTCGCCCGTCGAGCTGACGAAAGCCCCCGCACCGAAAGTACGCCCCGATCTGCCGTCGGCACCCGAAGTGAAGGCGCAGCCCGTCGCGCAGCAATCTCAGCCGGCGCAACAGCCGGCCGCGCCGGTCGAGCCTGCGCTCGACGACGAAACGCAGAAATTCATCGCGCAGTCGCTGACCGACGTCGATCTGTTTGCGAGCTACGGCTTGACGCAGAAAGCCATCGGGCTGCTCGAAGCGATTTTGCGCCGTGCGCCGCGGCATACACCGACACTCGAAAAGCTGCTCGATTTCGTGTTGGGCGCGGGCGACGATCGCCGCACCGCCGAACTCGCGGCCAAGCTCGAAACTATTTATGGCGAACGCGGCGACGCTCGCGGAGCCGAGCGATTTGCGGAGTTGCGCCGCCGCTTCCAGCGCGCCGCTGGGTTGACCGACGAAGATCTGTTTGGGCCGCCGCAAGTTGCTGCTGCGGCCGCGCCTGTCGCGGCTACGGAGGATGAAATCGAGGCCGCGGCTGTCGAGGCGTTGCCCGAGCTTTCTGCCGAGCCTGCTGCCGTTGAGGCAGAAGCCTCTGCGCCTTCGTTCGAGGAAGAGCCGTCGATCGAGATTGAAGAAGTCAACGGCATGCCGGCCGATTCGCCGAAAATGCAGCCGGCAGTGCATGAAGTGGATTTGTCGAACGAATGGGAGACCATGCTCGAAGAGCCGGCGAGCGAAAATGCCGTCGCTCCCGCTGCTTCTTCGCAAGAGTCCGCGCCCGAGTTTGAAGTTTCGGCTGAGCCGGTTGCGGATTCGGGTGTCGAAGAATTTTCGATCTCGAGCGAAGAGCCGGCAGCGACAGCTCCGCAAGCGCCTGCCCGCGTTGCGCCAATACAGGCCGACAACGCCGCGGAAGAATTTTCGATCCCGGTGGAGGAGCCCGTCGCCGAGGAACTCGACGTTCCGACCGCGCAAGCGGAACCTGCGCAGGAAGCGCACGAAGTTGCGCCGCAGGCCGAAGAAATTTCAATTCCGTTGGACGCACACGAGCCGGAAGCGGTCGAAACTGCACCCCCGCAGCCCGTCGCCGATGCGAAAGCGCCTGCCGCAAAGGCTGGGCAGCCCGAGTCGGAATTCGAGGTCGAGCAGGATTACGAGCTTGTGCTCGAGCCCGAGTCGCTCGTGCCAGCACACGACCAGCGGCCGCCAGAAACTCCGATTGTTCCGCGCGAACCGGAACCTGTCGCGCGAAATGCGGCGTCCGGCATGGAATCCGATCAATTTTTGGCCGACCTTGCGAACGAGATCGACCAGCTTGGAATAGACGAGCTGTCGCCCGCGTTCTCGACCCTACCCGCGGAGCCGCACGCACCGCCCGCGAATGCTAACGCCAACCGCGCAGCTGCCGGCGAACCGGAAGTTTCACAGATCGAAGTCGGCCCGCTCAAGGAAGTTTTCGACGAATTCCGCGCCGAACTCGGCGAAATGGGCGGCGAAGAAGAAGACCTCGAGACGCACTACAACCTCGGCATCGCGTTCCGCGAAATGGGTTTGCTCGACGAAGCGATCAGCGAATTTCAAAAGGTCGCCAAGGCCGCTGAGAACGGGCGAAAATTCCCGTACACGATGCAATGCTACACGCTGCTGGGACTCGCCTTCATGGATCGCGCCCAGCCGTCGATCGCGGCGATGTGGTACGAGCGTGCGCTGCGGTTGCCGGGCGTCGAGCCGGAAAGCGTGCTCGCGTTGCGGTATGATTTAGGTGTGGCCCAGGAATCGGCGGGCGAATCGAACGCAGCACTCAAAAGCTTTTCACAGGTCTACGCGGTCAACATTGATTATCGCGACGTGGGCGAGCGCATCGCCGCTCTGCAAAAAACAACCCGATAGTGAAATCGCACTCATGACATGCGAAGGGATCGCTGCTCGATGAATCGCGTCGCGAGCGC
>DATAMU010000064.1:0-1850 GCA_036266605.1 Candidatus Acidiferrum sp.
TTTCACGGTGAGCCTGCAAATCTCCGTGATCGATTTACCCGCGACGCGTACCGCGCGAGCTTCGGGGCGCAGTCGAGTTCCGCCGCATTCGGGACAGGTTGCGTATCCGCGATAACGGCTCAAAAACACGCGAACGTGGAGTTTGTACTTCTTTCGTTCGAGATAGTTGAAGAAGCCTTTGACGCCATCGAACTTGCTCGCGGCATCGCCTTCGAGCAGCAACTTTCGCTGGTCCGTCGTCAAATGTCGCCACGCGACGTTCGTCGGGATTCCCACCGAGCGCGCGAACTTTTTCGCTTCCTGCATCAGCCCGCGATAACGCGGTTTGGTCCAAGGCTCGATCGCGCCGTCGTCGAGCGATTTGCTCGAATCGGGCACGACGAGATTCAGGTCGAAGTCGATCGTATTGCCAAATCCCTGGCAACGCGGACATGCGCCCCACGGATTGTTGAAGGAAAAGAGCCGCGGCTCAGGCTCCTGGTAAACCGTGCCATCGTTCTTGCATTCGAATCGGTCGTTGAAGACAAGCCGTTCACCCGCAACGCCGGCGTTCGAATCCGGCGGGAACTCTAGAATCGCCTCGCCATTCCCTTCCCGGTAACAGATCTCGATCGAATCGACGAGCCGAGCGCGGGATTCAGCACTGACAGCAAGTCGATCAACCACAACCCAAACTGGCTTTGCAAAATCGACGTCGAGCAAAGTCTCGGGCGAAGAGAACTCATGCAGGCGCCCATCCTGATACACACGATTGAATCCGCGCTTCTGAATATCGATCAACGCGTTGCGAACCGACTCTTGAGACGGCGCCGGAGCTTTCTTCTTCAACAAGCGCCGCGCAGCAGGCGTTGCCGCTTGCGCCGCAGCCACTCGCAGCCGGTATACAACATAGAATCTTCGCCCCGGCGCCAGCGACAAGACCTTCGTCGCGATCTCATCCGGATTGTCGCGGCGCACCAACGCGCCGCACTTGATGCAGTACGTCTCTCCACAGCGCGCGAAGAGCAGCCGTAGGTAATCGTAAATTTCCGTCGCGGTCGCGACTGTCGAGCGCGGATTCCGCGTCGAATTCTTTTGCCGAATCGCCACCGCCGGCGCGATGCCGGAAATGTCATCGACATCCGGCTTTTCCATGCGCTCGAGAAATTGCCGCGCATACGCCGAGAGCGATTCGACGTAGCGCCGCTGCCCTTCCGCATACACCGTGTCGAACGCTAGCGACGACTTCCCTGATCCACTGACCCCGGTCACCACGGTAATGGCGTTGTGAGGGATCTCGACGCTGACGTTTTTCAAATTGTGAACCCGCGCTCCACGAATGGAGATCGTGTCGTTGCTCGCGCCGATCGCCGGCTGCGGCGATGGGTTCCCGTTCGCTGGAGTGGTTTTGTCAGTGGCCAAGGCTAGTCCGGACAGTACGGCCACGCACAGGTGGGTTTGGTGGCGACTGCCTAAACTTTAAATTATACGGATAGCGGCAGCTTTGGGCAAATGGAAGGCGAAAGCGTTAAATCGCAGCTGGGCGTCGGCAATCGCAGCGCGCGACGACTCTCGCCGTAGAAACAAACTTAGTCCATCAAAAGCCTGATCGACCCGACTCCGCCCTGCACGGAAACTCGAATCGTCGTCGGGCTCTTTCCGTACGCGTCGTTCGTATACTCATCATCTTGCTTTTTGAAATCAGGAGCAGAGATCCCACCGATTCCGCCCGAAGCGTGAGCGACGACTCCCACGTTACGCGGTAGCCGCACCGTCGCCTCACCGACGCCACCCTGGATGTCGGCATCAACGTCCTTCTTGCGTTCGCCGGTGAGATCGACCAGCACTCGCCCCGCGCCCATGTTCAACGT
>DATAMU010000065.1:0-2491 GCA_036266605.1 Candidatus Acidiferrum sp.
CTCGATCCGCATCGAAGGTGGCAGCTACGGACTCCAGATCGGCGGCTCCGCCACCGACGTCTACATGCTCATCATGAACAAGAGCGGCATGCGAAAATTGCTCTCCGACAAATTCACCATCGGCGGCGAAGCTTCTGCGGCGGCAGGCCCCGTCGGTCGCAACACCAGCGCAAACACCGACATTCTGCTCCACTCCGAAATCATCTCGTGGTCCAGGTCACGCGGTCTCTTCGCAGGCGTCTCGCTCGAAGGCTCAACCCTCCGCCCCGACAACAGCGAAAACGAAAAACTCTACGGCGAAAAAATCTCCAATCGCCGCATCCTCTCCGGCGAAGTCGCAACTCCTCCCGACGCAAAGCCTCTCGTCGCCGAACTCAACCGCTACCGCCGCGGCACCGGCGCCGACATCGACGCTTCTCTCACCAAAAAATCCCGCGTCACACTCAACGATCTCCAATTCGAAACCGGCAAAGCCGACATCACCGCAGGTTCCGAAGCCACGCTGAACACGGTCCTGACCTCGCTGAAAAACAATCCCGACTGGAAAATCCGCGTCGAAGGTTTCACCGACAACGTCGGTGCCAAAGGAGCCAATGAAAAGCTCTCCGCCGACCGCGCCGAAGCCGTCGCCAACTGGCTAGCCGACCACGGCATCGACCGCACCCGCATCAGCTCCAAGGGCTACGGCGAATCCCGCCCCATCGCCTCCAACAAATCCGAGGACGGCCGCGCCAAAAACCGCCGCGTCGAACTCGTCCGCCTCTAGCCTCTCGCACCGTTACCCTCCTCAATTCACCCATGTCACTAACTTGTAGGGGCGCAGCACGCTGCGCCCCAGGCCCGCACGATTTAAAGCCCAAGCACGCTCTGGTTCTTCTTCGCTTCATGGGTACCGCACCCCCAGCAGTCAGAGGGTGCGGGTTTGGATCCAACTCAATCCGCACCAAAACGACGTTCGAATAACAAATCAACAATGGTATTGACATAGTACACACCCTCTGCTATACTCCCTAATGAACTACCTTTACCAATTCGAACAACCCGTTTCTGTTGTTCCCGTAACCCTCATCCTTTCAATCACTCCCACACTCCCGTTTTCCATAGAAATTCCAACCACCTCATTGCAAGGCACTTGCGCACTCTTTAGGAAACATGGGGGTATACCCCCAAAAAGCGAATACCAGGCGAAACCCCTCCTGGCGCGAACCCAAAATTCCCCCTTCACGCCCTCTCTACTCCCCGTCAACTCGCCCACAACCTCCAAATCCCCGGCACCCGCTACTCTCCTCCCCGCACAATTCCACCGAAACAATTTCCCCCACCGCGCATCTCAACCTCTGCACAATCTAACGACCGAAAATGGAGACCCAAGTGGCCAATCGTCTCGAAGGCAAAGTAGCGGCAATCACCGGTGGCGATCAGGGCATTGGCCGCGGAATCGTCGAGCGTTTCGCCGCTGACGGCGCCGACATCGCCCTCTGCTATCGCTCCAACAAAGCCGGCGCCGACGAAGTCGTCGCCGCCGTCCAAAAACTCGGCCGCAAAGCCGCCGCGTTCCAGGCCGACGTTGGCAAAGTCGATCAAGGCCAAAAATTCATCACCGACGCCGTCGCCGCACTCGGCCGCATCGACATTCTCGTCAACAACGCCGGCCTCGAACGCCGCGCCGACTTCTGGGAAGTCACCGAAGCCGACTACGATCTCGTTCTCGACGTAAATCTCAAAGGACCGTTCTTCGTCACGCAAGCCTTCGTCAATCACCGCCGCCAAGCCAAAGCCGGCGGAAAAATCATCAACATCAGCTCTGTCCACGAAGAGCTTCCCTTCCCGCACTTCACGTCCTACTGCGCCAGCAAAGGCGGCATCAAAATGTTTACCCGCAATCTCTCCATCGAGCTCGCCCCGCTCGGCATCACCATCAACAACATCGCCCCCGGCGCCATCGAAACTCCCATCAACAAAAATTTGCTCAACGACCCGGCAAAATTAAAACCCCTGCTCGAAAATATTCCGCTCAATCGCCTGGGTACTCCCCAAGACGTAGCCGGAATCGCCGCATTTCTCGCCTCCTCCGACTCCGACTACATGACCGGCACCACCGTCGTCGTCGACGGCGGCCTAACCTGGAACTACGAAGAACAATGACTGACTTAGCAAATAACAATCGCCGCAAAAGAATTTGTAGGGGCGCAGCACGCTGCGCCCCAGCTTGGCTCGATCACAAAATCTTGGCTGACGCCTGTTTTTGAATTTGCCCGTGCCACACGCGATTCGTCGCGATAAAGGAAAATCAATGCCGCCAGCAGCATCGAACAAGCCCATCAAGCTCGTAATCGCCGACGTTGACGGCACCCTCGTCACGCACGACAAAATCCTTACCCAGCGCGCTATCGACTCCGTCATGAAAATGCGCGACGCCGGAATTCAATTCGCCATCACCAGCGGCCGACCGCCCAAGGGCATGGCCATGCTCGTCGAGCCGCTGAAACTC